>PWOI01000092.1 GCA_003557485.1 Elusimicrobiota bacterium
AGGTAAGGGTGCTGAATACATCCTCAAGCTTATAAGCTCCTCCGCTCCCTGAAGTTATTTTAACCCCGGCAGCAGTGCTGTGGTAATGGCCCGGGTTCCATATGTCATAGGGAAAGAAACTTACCTCCCGGTTAAGGTGAGTGAAAGTAAAAGGCTCCTGACCCAGGTCCCGGGCATAGAAATTTTTAACATCCTCTGCCGGATCCTTTGTAAGCAAAATCCGTCCTTCAATCTCTCCGGCCATAATTCCCCCGAAAACTTTCGGGGCATCTTCAAAGGCGCCGGGATAATCAGGGATAGAGGTATTGCCTGTATATTCATTACCCGTCTGCCCCGGTAGGATCTTCACCTGAGCAAGTCCGAAAACTATAATAAGTATCAATAATTTTTTCATAAATACCTCCGCGAAGTTACTCTTTTCTATGGGGATTTTATACCAGATAAAGAAAGAAAATTCAATGAAAAAGAAATAGCTTAAAATGCTATCTCCCGGTTCCGGGAATTATGCTTGAGGACATATATTAGCGCGTACCTTTTGAAATTTTACGGGAATTGTATAATAATTATATAATAGGCTCCAAAATATAAAATAAAGGTGTAAATAAATTAATAAACCTAAGCAAAAATTAATACCGGCCAGAAGAAGAGACTCTTATTTTAATCAAATAATTCTCAAACCCTATATTACAGCCCTCCGGAAACATTACTGAAAAATGAAAAGATTCCTTAAAACTGCCGGGTATATTAAAACAGCTGCCATAACTTCCTTTCTGTTGTTCCTTGCCTATACTCCTGTTTTTGCGGAACCCATTGGAATATCAGACAGCTCACAGCTGGAAAATATAAGCAACGACTTAAGCGGCGATTATATTTTAACCCAGGATATTGACTGCAGCGCCCACGGCAAATTTACTCCAATCGGAGACGCAGCAAATCCCTTTTTAGGTTCTCTTGAGGGAGGGGGATATGAAATTCAGAATCTTGACCTTGACGACCCGGATTATGCGGGTCTTTTTGGGGTAATAGGCTCCACCGGTCTCGTTGAAAACCTTACAATAAACGGGGTCACTCTTGACAGGGGTTCCGAAGGAGTGGCCGAAGCAGGCGGCGGCCTGGCCGGTCTTAACCTGGGAAAAATTGACACGGTAAAGGTTATTATTAAGTCAGACGATTTTATTGAGGCAGGTTCATCTGCGTACTCAGGCGGGCTGGTGGGGAGAAACGAAGGAGAAATTTATGACTCCATAGTGGTTTTGAACGGTCAGGTTCGCAGCGCATTATCAACGGACAGAATAGGCGGGTTTATTGGCCATTTAAATGGCGGCCCCGTGCGGCGGTGCGCGGTTATCGGCTCGGGAAGCGTGGTCTTAACCAGCAACGAGTATGTAGGGGGGTTTGCAGCCCATGTGGGAACCGGCCTTGGTAATGATGAGTTATCCGATATTTATGTCAATGTGCATGTCGATGCCAGCGGAGCAGATGACCAATCGCGTGTTGGCGGTCTGATAGGCAGTTTTAACACTTCAAAAACTGTAGGTATGATGTATATGGCCGGTTTAATTTCCTTAGGTGGAGAAGTGGTGTACCATTCAACAGGCGCTTTAATCGGATATTCACAGTATACCAATCCCGACGGCAGTGGTATGTACTGGGATTATGAGTCCACAACGGTTGACATATCGGACACGGATGAAAAACTTACCGAAGCAAAATCATTTTCCACTTCGGAAATGACTTATTCTTACGATGCCTGGGATCCCCCCGGCGATTCAGCTGGGCCTTACTACAACTGGGACTTTGACACCGTATGGGCTCATGATGAGAGTGGGGAGATAAACGGCGGCTACCCTGTTTTTATACGGCAAGTAGAGACTATTCCTCCAACTGACTTTACCGGCACGGCAACCTCAACCACAACAATACACTGGAGCTGGCAGCATTCTTCTACCGATACCATAGACGGGTTTGAAGTGAGAAGTTCAACCGGCGGCATTTATTTATCCTCAGCAACGTTAACTGCAGATACAACTGATTATTTCCAGTCCGGACTTACGGCAAATACATCTTCTCACTACTATAAGATATATGCTGTTAGCGAAGCCGGTTATTCGGCTGATTTCAGTTCGGCCCCGGTTTACCCGGTATATACAGAGGCAAGAGTACCGGAAAATCTTGATACGGCCCAGGTTTATATAAGTTCGGCAACATTGACCTGGGATATAAACGATAATCCCCCAGGGACAAGGTTCGGTATCTCTTATTCAACTGACTCAAATTTTAAAGTAAACGTATCCACCCCTGTAGATATTAATGATAATCTTACGGCAAATACAACAGATGTAAAAGATTTAACCTCCGATACTACCTACTATTTCCGTGCCTGGGCTTATAACGGCAACGAAATAATGACAGCTTTTTCCAATACCGCAGGCACGACAACCCTGAAATTGGGCATTCCGCCGCCCGCGCCGGAAGATTTTACCGGTATTGTACTCTCGTCGACTTCCCTTAAATGGCAGTGGGAACTTTCAGCGGGAGCCACCGCCTACTATATATATGACGGTTCCGATACATTGCTTCAGACCGTTTATGAACCTGCTCAGGAGTGGACGGAAAGCGGATTGGAACCCAATATAAAATACAGCCGATGGATAAAAGCGGGCAACGAATACGGCGTAAGCGAATCTTCATCAACTGATTCTGCCTATACATACGCCGCTCCCCCCCACAGCCTTGTATTTGATGAAGTAAACTTCAGTTCGGTTACGGTTTCCTGGTCCACCTCTACCGCAAATCCTGCCGGAACGAGGTTCGGCATATCTTATTCCACCGATTCAACCTTTTCCGCAGCCGTTACCACCCCGACGGATTTTAATTCAGACCTTACAGCCGGCACCACGGATATTTTCAACCTTACGCATAATACAACATACTATTTTAAAGCTTACGCTTTCAACGATGAAGGTTCCTGGCCGGGGACAGACCAGTATTCAGCCACGGCAAGTACCCGGACCAGGAAGGATCCCACTCTTATTTCCACTCCGGGCAACTTAATTTTAAACGAGTTTTTTGATTTTTGGACTGAAGATAATGCAGACTACTGGACCTGGGACGGAGCAGCGGGGCGGCTTCAAAAGTCACCTGGGGAGCCGCTGGCGGGAGATTATAATATCTCTCTTACCCCGGTAGGAAGTCACGATACCCTCATAAATAATATAGGTTCGGAGTTTGAGTCCGGGAAAACTTACAGGGCTGAAATATGGGTAAAAGGAACAAGCGGGGTAAGGGTAAGGGCGGGAATACGGTGGTCAGGGAGTAATCAATACGGTCCATATGCTGAGCTGGAGAATGACCGGTGGACAAAAGTCACACACAACCGTCAGCGGGATGTAGAGGGGACTGATGACGGACTCATTATTTCCGTACTGGAAAGCGTGGAGGGCGCCCGCCCCGAGGTAACTGTGGGCGCTGCCTGGCTGGGGGAGAACGATCCCCCCCTAAGCTGGCCGGCTGGTATTCTTTATTTATCCCCCGTTGAAGTCTATGAAAATGAATCTTTTGACCGGGTCTTTACCTTAACCCTGGCAAATGAACAGTTTTCCGAAAGCCTGGATGCGGCCCATTTATCACTTTCAGAAGATTTTGCGGGGCTAAGTATCGATTCATTAAACAGGGTAAACTCCACGACTGCCACGGTAAGCATCTCCGGCAGCCTATCGTACGGTTCCGGTTCCGGAAAAATAATTGTTAACGAAGACGGACTGGATGGAGAAGAGGCTCTTGAAGCGTCCGCTGTAGTGGTTCCCGTTATAAGAGCTTTTCCCCACCAGGAAGGGTTTGAGCACGGAGGGGATATCCCCCCCGGATGGAGGCTTTACGGAAGTTTATATATAAGTGATACGGGGACACATAACAGGACGGGGGACTACTCTGTTGCCGTCGGGGCCGGCGATAATACTGCCCACGAGATGGAATCTGTTCTGTTTGATTATAGCGGATTAACTGCAGAAGATATCTCTTTCTGGTACAGGGGAACTTCCACGGCTGCGGGAAGCACAATAACCGTGGTAGCATCTACTGACGGGGGGGAAACTTATACGGTTCCTGTCCTGGACACGGTCTCAATAACAGCAGATTCCGGTTTTTATGAGCTAAGCGCCGACCGGGACCTAAGCCCGCTGCAGGATGAAAGCTCAGTCAAATTTAAGTGGACTATTTTCCGTACAGGTGGAATTATTAGCTTGGATGACATAACTTTTTCCGCTGCGGATATCGCCCCGGCAGCCGTAAGCAACCTGGAAGCAGAAGCTCTTTTGGATGGCGGCATTGAACTTACCTGGACCTCACCCCAGGATATAACGGGCGGGGAGTACAGGATCAGGTGGTCAACTGATTCGGCGGTTGACTGGGAAAGCGACTGGGCGGAAACCGAGGGGTTATGGGAAGATGAAGATAACAGGTTCAGTCTCACGTTTGCAACAGACACCCTTGAGGGAGGAGCCCATTCCTACAGTGTAGAAAACCTTGACGGGGGAGTTGAATATTTCTTCAGGATGTGGATTAAGGATGATGCAGGAAACTGGTCTGATATTTCTAATCCTTCAAACGCTACGGTGGTTCAGATAACGGAGGTGAATGTTGTTACCGAAACTCATTATTTCGGACAGCTTGACCTGGAGCAGTCAACTATGACTGTTGAAGCAATAAAGGTAATTAATACAGGTAATGTCCCCCTTAATTACAGCATAAAGGCATCTACAATTACGGAGGAAACCCCCTGGGTTTTCGGATCGGAGCCGGGGTGGGACAGGTTTGTTCTGATGGCAGCTTTTCACGACAGCAAACCCACAGAAGAAGAGTTCGCTGTAAATGATAATATAGTTGGCTCCGACTATATTGCCTGCAGCGGGACCGTTTATACCATTGACAATACCCAGGCCGGGGTAAGTATCCCCAAGGGCGGAGAGCTGGATTTGTGGATATATTTCATAATGCCCCGGCAGACCACAACTCCTCAACTGCAGGAAATGATGATAACAATAGGAGCTCAGAAAGATGAATAAGGTAAAGTTTTTTGCATATGCGCTGATATTGTTTTTAGTCAGCGGATTGCTTATGGCAAGTGTAAGCATAGGGACCAGGTACGGAACAATAGTACTTGAAGAAGTTTCACCAGGCAGGGTATATAATATAACCGAGATGAGAGATTTGCCGTATACGGTAATAAACAGGGGATCCACAAAAGGCAATGTTAACATAACGGTCTTTCCGCCCCGTGAACCCCGGGAAGATTATGAACCCATAGCCGACCCCAACTGGCTTACGGTAAGGCCCTCGGAGTTTGAACTTGAAGCGGGAGAAAGCATGCCCACAAGCCTCATACTTAATATCCCTGATGATGAGAAGTATAAGGGGAGGCATTTCCATGCCCTTATAAGAGTCCAGAGCGGCCGGGGCGGGGGTGTCGGAGCAGCAGTAGTAAACAATTTCTTTTTTTCTGTTGGTTCTCCCGGCCCCGAGGCTGTCAGAGAAGCCAGGGCCCGTGAGGTTCTTTCGGATTTGAACTATGATGTTAACCCCGAATCCCTTTTTATTGAAGTCCCGGCCGGAGAAGAATTTGATATTCTCCAGGAGCTGGACAGAAGTCTGCAGATAATAAACAGGGGGAGGCAGGATGTGAAACTTGTTATAAACAGTATTGAAAACAGACCGGGATATTCTGCTGCCGACGGATATTCATTTACTTCTTCGCCCGAGTACCTGTGGGCGGAGCCCGGGACGATGGCAATAGAAAGCTACCAGGTAAGGGACGTTAATCTGTTTGCAAAGATACCAGAGGAGTATAAAGGAGAGAAGCTGATGTTTCTTGTCGGGGTCCATCCGGAGGGGATGGATTTTGCGAACCTTTATTCAAGAGTTTTTGTAAGTGTAAAATAGGAAGGAGGTGCTTATAGCAAAACAAGGTGTTTTGGTAGGGAAAGGAAGGAAAAATAATGAAAGAGAAGGAAAGTGTAAAAGGAGGTAAGAGAATGAAGTTGTTAAAGGGACTATTGGTTTTTGTGTTGACGGTAGGGGTTATGGCGGTTGTTTCTGCCAAGGCTGAGGAGGAGGCTTCAGACGAAATAACTATTTCAATGAATCCGCCGTCAGAGTACGGGGTTACTATTTCTCCGGATTCTTATGATTTCGGAGATGTCGCTCTTGATTCTACGTACTTGTCCACAGATACGATAATTACGGTTACAAATTCCGGTGAAGTAGTATCGGACTGGAAAATAAAGGGTGATGATTCAGAGTCTAACTGGAATTTGGCAGGGTTTATAGATCCGGATGTTACTCCAGCTGAGGATACTGTTCATCTTATGGCCATACTGAGTGATGAGGTAACGGATGAGGATGATATAGTAGCTTATGAGCACTGGGTTGAGAATGATTCTATTGAACATGGTGTATCACATAACATGGTAAAGGAAGAAAACTGGGAAACTGAAGGCCGCTATACTTATGACGGTGTGGCAACAGGTGACAATGTCGGAGCTGGAGAAGTACGCAGAATATGGTTTAGATTAGACACTCCAGATAGTACAACTGTTA
>PWOI01000013.1 GCA_003557485.1 Elusimicrobiota bacterium
ATGGAATTTAGATGGAATAATAGGGGCTTAAATCAGAAGGATTTTGTAAAGCTATTATTTCAAGTTTTAGCTAACAAAAATGGGGATGAATTTAGTCCCTGAAACGGTAAATGCCCTAAAATTATAATATGGTGACAGAATACATTGAGATGGCGTATATTCGGAACAAAAGGCACAGGCGGTCGGGGAACATATTCTCTGCGGCTTTTCTGCGGGAATATTACAGAAATATGGCGATTTCGACATGAGAAAATTTATATCTCTTCTTGGCTTCACATACCGGCCTAAATACTTAGTCGTTATATTTCAGGTCTTAATATGCTTTCTTGCAACTGATAATGCTTTTCCAGCAGAAGATACTCCATATAAGGATTCCTTATCAAATAAGCCCAATGTAATTATAATGACTATATGCAGTGTAAGAAACCAAGACACAATTGACGACCCCGGGCACAGACATATGCCGAGAATTTTCGGAGAACTTGCTGAAAAGGGTTTTCTATATACAAATCTTATAGAAAACAACTTCCAGTTTCACATACCTGCTCTGCAAGCGATCATTACCGGTCTTCATCATTCAAATAACTTCCTTCCAATTAGCCGGCCTTCAATTTTCCAGTATCTTGTTCAGCAGGCCGGCATTCCCAGGGATAAAGTCTGGTCAATAGCTCATTGGAATCAGGAAAATATTATTTTTGAATCTGATGAGTTTGGTGAAGAGAGTTTCCCGAGCGGATTATGTTATTTATTAACGCAGACAACTCCCACTGTATCCCTGACAAGACAGGAAATTAAATTCAAAATTAGTAATCAGAAAAAATCTGAAAGTTTTTCAGGCATACACACCTGGCCTAAATGGGATGTCCAGTCCAGAGCAATTCACGGTATAGCTAAAAGAATATTTTCAGATATAAAACCCAAATTTGTTCATTATTTACTGAACCTTGTTGAAGTGGCGCATCACAGTTCGTACCCTGCTTATATACACGCAATCCGGGAAACCGAGGACCAGATAATGGATATATGGAATATCATAAGGGAAGATTCCTTTTATAAAGATAATACTTATTTCCTTATCACAGTAGATCATCATCGCGATAAATACCATATGGGGCATTCCGAGAGTTGGTTCACGCCCAGACTCAGCACTTGGCTTTATATCTTCGGTCCCGGGATAAGGAAAAACGGGATGTCGGACGAACCTGTATATCATGTTGATATCTTTCAAACTCTGTCTGAAATTTACGGGATAAATACGCATCCCGGAGACGGAAGGTTTCTTGAGAGCTGTTTTGAGCCGGGGTTTTCTGACAGGTTCAGAAAAGAAAAGTGAGTCCGGCGTGAATACTGTAAAAATATTTCTGTTATTTTTCACCAGCATTTTTCTTTTTGTAGGGTTTCCCGAAGCTTCTTATGAAAATCGCAGGAAGTTAAGGGAGTCCGCCCTTACCGAAAGTGAAAGTTTTTCGCTTGTGGAATCCCTGCTCAAGGATGGGGGAGTGCTTACCCGATTTGAAATAAGACGGCTTTTAGATTCGCTGCCTTATGAGGAGTTGGAAAGAATAAACACTGCGACCACAAAAAATGAAAAGTATCCGAGGTTGAATGTTCTTTCTGAAAATATTATTGAAACTAAATCTCTTGAAGTAAATATTTTTGAATTTACTGCAGATGTCACACCACTGAAACCCGCAGCTCCTTTCACCGGGAATCACAGAGGAAAGTTCAGAATCTCCGAGTTGAGGCCTTTTGCGGAACGAGTATATTTTTCAAACCCTGAATTTGAGTATATTCCCAGAAATATTCAGCAGGTTAACTGCTCTCACTGGCTTAATCCCGGTTACCCGGGCAGCGACCTGTCCCTGCCTCCTGCGCCAGCGAAACCTCCGTCGGGAGAACCTCAAAATTTTGAGCCTCGTTTTCTATGGAGCCTGAATCTTCCCGGCGCAAAGCGCTTTAATTCCATAATGAGCCATGCCAGGCAACCAATTATGCTTGATTACGAAGATAGGCCCGTATCGGTGGTGGTTGAAAACTCAAAGGTCTTTTACCGGAGGGCTGGCAGGATTTTCTGTTATGATATTTCTACTGGCCGCCGGCTGTGGATTTTCCCTTCTTCCAGGGGAAAAACCAGCGAGCATTACCATACCTATCGGCATCCCCATCAGCCCTCCTCCCAGGCCGGGTTTCTGCTGTCCGGAGACCGCATATATGCCGAACTTGAGGGCAAACTGCTCGCACTGAGAGTAAAGGAAAACGGTTATCCCGAGGTTCTGTGGGAGAAGAGCCTGGGTGAATTCTATCTGTGCTCGAATCCGGTTAAAGCGGGTGATGTAATTATAGCCACACTGATAAATCCGCGCGGAAAGATGTGGGCGTGTGGTTACGAAAGCGAAAGCGGCAAACTGCTCTGGAGCAGGTTTATCGGGTTATCATCTTATGCGTATCCGTCTTCTGTTTTATACTCTAAAACTCCGGAAAGGGTTTTCCTGGGAACAAACCATGGCGCCGCTCTTTCACTCATCCCTGAAACCGGAGAGATAGTATGGATAAGAAAATACGAAGGCAAGAGCTATGACCTGTACGAGCACTGGTTTTCAGGTAAGTTTAACTTGATGCTTAGAAACCAGGCTATAACCAGTTATGACACCGGATTTATGGAGCTTGGTTTCGACGGGACTCTGTATTGCAAGCCGCGGGAATCTGATTATGTCTACCTTTTGGAACCCGTTACCGGGGAGCTGATAGAAAAGTTTCTTATAGACAGCAGCCGATACAGCGTTTTGCGCGCCCGGGATTCCCTGATGTATTTTTTAGCAACTGACCCCGCAAGCGGTGACAGAAGCTTAAAAATAGTTGATATATACGCGGAGGAAACGGTTTTTGAAAAGGAAGTAGGCCCTGGACATCTTCGCGGGGTATACTTTGAAGGCCCTTTTGAAATGCTGTTTAAGGCGGGGTCGAAATTATACAGGTTAACTGAAGATAAATCCGGCAGAAGCCTTACAAGTACGGATGTTTTTTCTGAAAACTGGCTTATAGACGTATACGGGAAAAACATTCTCCTGGCTGGGGCAAGAGAACTTGAATGTATCAGTCTGGCTCCCGGTGAAACGCCCGGGGAGCATCCAATGCTGTCTGTTAGAGACAGCATACTTGATAAGTTCGGGGATCTGGCTGCCGGTTCCCCATCGCGGCGGGAAGTGACAAGGTTATTGAGGGAAATAACAAGAAACTCCGAGCTTTTCAACGGTGGTGATTTTTACGACATAATAAAAAAAGACCCGGAGGTATTCCTCTCACCCCTCTGGTCTGACTTTATACAAAAAATAAATAAATTTTACGGTGACTACGTGATAAGCCGGGACAACATAGACCTGCGGTTTTCCGGATATCTGAAGGGGAAAGGATTATACGCCCCAACACCTTTCCGGAAAAGAGCGCCCAGAGAGTCCTCCGGGCAGGGCGATTTCAGCGCCAGGGTGCAATATACCAATCTGCTTAGACACCGTGATGTAACGGGCAGTGAAGAGCTTCCCGACTTCTTTTTTTTACTGCATTATGACCAGGTTCTATGCTTAAACGAGTCAGGGGATATCTTATGGGATGTAATGATATCCCACCAGCCCTGGCTTCTTCATCAGCGTGTGTTTTCCCCCTCGGTTCCGCAAAAAAAACTGCGCAGAAAAAGGTTTGGCAACATAAAGCCTGAAATTTTCATTTACCGTGATACTGCAGTCATTTCAGAAGGGTTAAATCTTATTGCTGTTGACCTGAATGATGGCAGTTATAAATGGAGTATTACTTCAGATACTGACATTGTTAACGAATTTAGAACCTGGAGGCGCGAATCTTCGGATGAATTATTAGAATTTAATGTGGATCGGGACTATCTTTCCCGGGTGCACTTATTCGCTGATTTTTTAGGGGACGACCTGATAGTTACGCAGCGGAATATAATTTATAAGATAGATCCCGAGACCGGCTATGCCAGGGCCACCCGCAAACTTGATGGCATGGATGAATTGACATTTATGCAGGTTCAGGATGGAAAGATATATGTATATTCTCTTAAAAGCGGTTCTTTCTATGAAATTGACAATGACCTTAACGTTGTTTCTGAGATACCCGTTAACCCGGATGAGACTTTTGGTCCCAACGCCGATCCCAATATTTACTTCAGCGGAGACTACTATATCTTTCAGTTTCCGGAAAAGTTTTTAGTCTCATCCGCGAACAAGCCGGAGGCCCGTGAAGTTCCTCTGGAAAAAGCAGGGTATAACCACGCTAAAATTGTGGCCGACTGTTCTGGAATTACTGTGTTAAATGAAAATGGTTTTAAGAGATTCAGCCTCAATGAAAAGAATGCGTCTTTTGAGCCTGAAATTATTTTTTATGATGAAAACATGATTCGTTGCTTGACATACTTTAGTAAAAACGGAAATATTGTGATTCCCAGAATAACGGAAAATAGTTTTGTTTTCGAAATACATTCATGCGACTCCGAACACAAAGTGGATACCGTGGCTGTTCTCAAATTTGATAAGATCTCGGAGTTTAAGAGCGAAAAACCGGCAATTGATATTCCCTATATGTTTTTTCTGGGACAGGCTGATAACTTCCTGTTTTATCTAATAGTCTATTCACGGCATAACACGAATGAGAAAATCGTTGCTTTCAACCGTAATGTGGCAACAATTTTTGCCGGAATAAACCTGGATACTGAAAATTATGAAATAGATTTTTTTCATGAGTTCCCAAAGCAGTCCCGGTCCTATATTAAAGTATACCAAGGGGATTTAACGTATGGCCTTCGTCAATTTATAGAAACCCGTAATTACATAATTTACAGTTTTTCCGGAAAAAATATTTACGGCATTGAAAAAACGGTTAAATAAAAAAAATCTTTTGCCGGCAATAACAAACCCAACCTCCCTCTGATGGCGGCTATGCTGCTAAGGATTCAGTTAATCCTGAAGTTTTTTAAGTCACAAAATATACATGAAAATTTTTATCCCTTTGAACTTCCTGTTAAGCTCTAAATCATATTTTATATCAAAATATTCTTTAATTTTTATTTTTTCAGGATGCAGGATATCAAAACTCCATCCTGTTTCCCAATCAGCCATGATAAGCCAGACCCTGTCTGCCTCGTACACCGCCTCATCCGCTTCTTTTACTCTTCCTTCAATCATCCCCCCCCCCAGGACTCCAACGTCTGCCAGATGCTTGACCCGCTTTATCCCCGGGGTGCCGTAAGGGCCTATATAATACATGTTTTTCTTAAGTCGGCTGTCTCTCGCGTAGTAAAAAGCCGGAAGAGCCGCTGCTCTTGAAACGTATGCGATAACATCTGACTCCCTGAAGTTTTTTTCTAAAAAATTCAGACTCTCTTTTGTCGCGTGTCGTTCATGCTCTCCATGATGTGCTATATGATGAGGAATTTTTAAAATATCACTATACATATGTTTATACGAATATAAAAAAAACAATAAAAGCAAAGCCATAACCCCGTAATATTTATACTGCCTGAAATTTTTAACCTTTGAAACAGCAAAAGCTATAAGCATATAATAAGCCGGTAGCATAATAATTAAGTTGCGATATACAAATCCTCTAAATATGGTTAGAGAAATAAGAGCCAGGGTTATGATAGGAATAAATATCCAGTATAAAATAAATCTATTCTTTTTTTGTTTTCTTAATTTCCATATACCTGAAATAAAAACAGGCATTATGAGAAGAAATGATATAAAATACATTTCTCTTGTAACATGGTACCCGAGATTGAATATGCTGAATAAATACACAAATCCTCTCAGGGATAACGCCGGTATCCAGTAATCAAAACGTGCCCGCGTCTCATTTCGATAGATTACTAAAAGGTTGTATAAAATAGGGTAAAAGACAACTAATAATATCAGCGGGCTTAGAATTCTGCGGTATAGTTTTATTATAGTTTCCTTGTGAGAAAAAACAATATACGCAGTGTAAACAGCTATCAGAAAAAACCCGGAGAAATGTGTGTATGCAGCTGCTGCGGTAAAGAGTAAGCAGATAAGCCAGTTGCCAGTTGATTCCTTATAGTTGAGTTTTAGAAAGTAGTAGATGGATAAAACTGCAAACATTAAAAGCAGGGAATACGTTCTTATCTCGCGGGCATAATATACGTGAAGCGGTGATACCGAAAGCAGAAAAGCGCTTAATATACCTGTTTTTACATCAAAAAAAAGAATCGCGATCTTATACGTTATTATTATAGTAATAAGGCTGCATAAAACAGAGAAGCTTCTTAGCGCCATTTCGCTGTTGCCAAGTAAGAGATACCAGAATCTAAGTAAAAAATAATATAAAGGCGGATTGAATCCGTAAAATTTTCTTAAAGAAACTGCTTCCTGAATAACAGAGGCCGATATGGCTTCATCGTACCACAAGTTTAAAGAGGATATTCTATCATGTGCGTCCAAAATAAAAAGTTGAAAGAAGCCTAATCACTTCTTTATAATGGTTTCAATGAGAAGTTGGAACCATGCCGACATCGTCGGTAAAGAAGGAGGATTAGGCTATGAGTA
>PWOI01000078.1 GCA_003557485.1 Elusimicrobiota bacterium
CCTCATTGAATGGGATTATATTGGAGAACTTAAAGAAGTTGTCCTTGTTGTTGACCCCCTGCTAAGCAAAGAAATATCAGGCAACATTCTTTTTACCGCGGAATTTCTTGATATAGATGAAATCACTAAAACTGAATTTGACCCGGATTACAATTATGGAATACTTGATGCAGGCAGTATGGGTGTTTTTGATATCGGGGAAGCTTCCGGCATTACAAGTCGTATTTATGACGAGAAAAGAGACAAGTATGTAATAAAGTTTGATTTTAAAGTTGACGGCGATTCAGTTGTAGGCGTTTGGACCCAAAACTATCCATTGGATATCTCTCCTGACCGATATGATGCCGTAAGAGCAGGGGTATACTCACCGTCTCAACGGGCGGCAGATTCTGTTTGGGTCAAACTTGAAATTAAAGGCGATACGGGACAGCAGGACATCCCACTTGAACTTTCTAAGGGATGGGCGATCTTTAAGGAACCGATACAGTGGAATAAAGTTGGATCTCTGAGGGAAGTTGTATTTGTTGTTTATCCTCAATCAACAATTAATTTTCAGGTCAGCCAGTTCGCAAGCCCTGTAGATCACGCGCCAAGCGCACCTGAAGCTGTTGAGGGAACTTTACTGCTTGATATCGAATTTGAAACTCTTAACTTAATGGAAAAAACTGAGGGCAAACTATTTTTGGTATTTATGTTCGGATTTATTTTAACATTTCTCACTGGAACCGGACATAAAATTTTTGGACGCGGCAGAAAAAAGAATGTGAAAGACAAATGAATAATAACTCTATAGGAATTTCTTATCCGGCCGGAGGCAGGCTAAAAGGATTTAAACTGGACTTTTTATACGGCATATATACTCTTCTTATTGCTGCTTCGGCAATAGGAATATACATCCTTGGAGCTGTATACAGAACAATGAGTGTTTTTGATGTCAACCTGACTATCATGACGATAGCTTTTACCGGAACACTTGCTGTGTAGATATTAAAAATGGGACTTACCGGAAGAGGTTTGACTCCGGCGGAAGTATTTCAGAATTTTATTATCGCGGGTGTTATTTCAGCCACTTCAACTCCCAAGGCGCTGCTTCAGGTCCCGGGATCTTTCTCTCAAATATTTAATATAAGCCATATGACAGCTGCAATTGCGTTTACCATCTACTTTACGGTAAACGCCGCATATCTGGCAGTAAAGAAGAAACATGTAAAAACCCTGACCGGAATAATGATCCTGGGGACACCCTACCTGACCGGATGGCTACTTTTACTTGGAAACCCGGGATTTTTAAGACATATTACCGGACTGCTGACATCAGGCGTTTTCTGGAAACATCCGGTTTTTCTTGAAATAACCGGGCGGTTACTTATTGTTTTTCTATTTAATGAAGTTGTTACCAATGTAATACGACTGGCTACTAAGTCCGAAGTTCTGAAATCGTTTAAAGCTCACCTTTATTTATTCCTTATATCCCTTGCGGTCTGTCTCTCTCCGTATATAGCAGACGCAGGTTCTACCACAGCAGTAGCCGCCATGCCTTTTGCATGGCAATCCCTTATTGCGATTATAACTACAGTGCTGTCACACGGACCCCTTTGGGGAGTGACCTACCTTCTCACGGGAATGCTGTTGGACGGGGCCCAGGGCACTGCGCCTTCACAGGAAACTATTGCAGGAAATATTTCAAGGGGAATAAAAAAAGGAATGGCATTCAGCGGCATTTTTATGACGCTTTTATACCTTTTGAGAATGGTTTTAGCAGCTGACACTTCACAATTTTTAATAAACGCTCTACCTGTAATCATAGGCACTGCTGCAGGGGCTCTTATTTTTCCATTTATAAAGAATGTAATTGAAACCTTTGACGGCAGTAAACCTTTCTTCATAAGGCTTCGTTACTCTTACCGCAACTGGATACTCTATCTGCGCGGTGCTGTATTCGGTTTCGGGATGGCATACGGAATAACTATCGGAATGTTTGATCTTCCCATGTCCTCAAGAATACCTTACGGACTGGCTGTGGGAATAGCTGCTTCCGGGCTGATCAGCCTTATCAGGGATGTGATTTACAAAGTCAGGGGGCAGGGAGATATACAGACCTGGAAACTTTATTTTTTTGATACTCTTATCGGCGGTTTTGTGGGTAGCGCCCTTGCTTTTTATCTTGACACTGCGCAGGTCCCGGTTGTCATTGAAAAATTCTACCAGTATACAACCGCAGGTTTTGAAGGCCGGCCATACATAACATTTCCTTTGCTGAACAAATGGGGAATGATTGACCTGGGTGTCTATGCCGGCGGGGTAAAACTTCTTTATACCGAAGCTCTTGCGGGTGTTCTGAACTGGTCAGTGGCTGCCTGGCTTTTTGCAATTAACCGCGTATTAATGGAAGCATATTTTAAAAAGGACAAGTCGGTAATTAAAAACTTTTTTTCAAAGGAAGGGGCAGTGGACCTTGTAAAACACCTTGTGCGGGTCATGCGATGGGGACTTTGGATGGCGCCGATTATTTTTACTTTTCTTCGTATGATGCCCGAACCTACCTGGTATAACCAGGACGGACTTGTAAGGACATTTTTTGCTACTATTCAGAGCATAACAAGTTCAACAGAATCATTCCATATCTGGAGCCTGAATGTTTTCCTTTATATTTTGATTTATGACTTTTTCCGGATTCTTATCTGGATAGATCATATGGGCCTTCGTGTTGCCACCCTTGTCAACTGGAGCTTTTTAGGGCTTGACCGCCTTGATGATAAAATTGCGCGCTTTATCGGCCCCATAACCGCCCAGAAATATATACCGGAGGGAGTAAAACGTTTTGTAACATGGGCTCCACTGCTTATACCGTTTTATATGCCTGCCGGCGAAGCATGGGACTATCTTTGGACTTCTTCTCAGGCGATGCGTACGGCTCCAATGTACAGAACACTTCTTGATTTCTTTGGAACGCTTTCAGGAAACCAGATGTTTTTATTTTCCCTGGGGGCGCTTTTCCTGACAACAGGAGCTTTTTCCGGGGCAAGATTCCTGAAGTCTAAAAGAAAAAAGAAAAAAACTTATACCCTCCGCAGCGGAGATTACAGCGTACGTGTTAATGAAAACGGCAGCCTTTACAGCTCCATCAGAAAGGAAGTATATAATAAATGGCAATCCCAGACTGATATTTTTGAATATGATATCAGCCGCCGTTCGTACGACATAATAGATCCGTGCGGAAGAACGCTCTTTATAAAGGACAATGAAAACAACGGAGACTATTGGCCGGTAGCCGGGAATTATCCTGAAGACAAGTTTCAAAAATCGCATATTACCAGAAAAAATAACCGTATTAGTCTGGTTAATGTTCAAAACGGTATTAAAACAACTGTTAACATATCCATACCGGAAAAACGTCTCCATGCTGAATTGTGGGACATAAAGATTGAAAACCTGACTGAAAGGAACCGCTCCATTAAACTTATTCCTTACCTGGAATGGGTCTTAAACAGTCCTAATGACGACGTTTTCAACCCGCAATATACAAAAATGTTTTCTCAGGTAGAATACAATGCAGAATCAAATGCCATACTCTCATGGGAAAAGAAGAAGAAAATAATGGGATTCATGGCTATGGATGCTAGACCGGAGGGTTTTCTAAATTACAGGCTTGATTTTATAGGAAGAGCACGAAGTATCTGGAAACCCGAAGCGTTGGATACCCTGGACTTTATGCAGCCGGCTGACACCCCCGGTTATCCTACGTTTGACCCCATAGGTTCAATGCTTATAGATTCTAATCTTAAATCCGGCGGAACAAAAAATTTCAAACTTATTATAGGATGCGCAGACAACAAAGATGAAGCGCTTTCTGTAATAAACAGAATAATAAAACCTGACGGACTTTCGGAAAATACTGCAGAAAGAATAAATACGGAAAAAAAGAGGCCACTTATCGGTCATGGCAAAATTCCTGCCGGCACCCCGCAGCCGTATCACAGCTACATAAATAACGGAAACAGCATGATTGTGAAAACGCCATATACACCCAGGCCATTTGACCATCAGATGTCTAATAAATTCAGCCATTCGGTTATGCTTACCAACAGGGGCCTGCACACAACCTGCAACCATAATTCCCAGCAGAACCGCCTGACTCCTGACTGCGCAGATATTGTCACCCGCGAGATACCGGGTGAAGCATTCTATATATATGATATTGATTACGGCGACTGGCATTCTCCCACATATCATCCGCTGAACAATCCAGAAGCAGATTATGAAACAGAATTCAGCGTTGATGGAACCGCTGTTTACAGAATGTCGCGCAAGGACATTGAAACTGAGCTGACTGTCTTTGTTCCGCCCGATGAGCCGGCCGGAATATATATGCTTAAAATTAAAAATAACAATGACTCACCAAAGAGACTGAGAATTTCTCCCTATTTCCAGATGGTGCTGGGTTTTGTCCCTTCACAGGGGCAGCCGGGTGCGTCGATGCCAGCCGGCCTCACTATAAAAAAAGACGGAAATAACGGGGCTTTGTACTTTGAAAATCCTTCAAACAGTTTCCGTCGCGGACCTGCATTTGTTTCGATGACAGTAAAGCCTGAAGTAACCGAAACACAAAGAGGAAAATTTTTCGGCGCCGGACGAGGGATAGACAATCCTGTACTGCTTCATCACGGAAAACCGGATTTATCATCCAATGATTATAAAAGGCCCATAGCTGCTTTGCTTAAAACTATAGTGGTTGCGCCGGGTCAGGAGTACACACTGGCAGCAATTATGGGTCAGACTGATACACAGAAAGATGCCGAAAGGATAGTACATAAGTACAGAGACCTTAAAAGTGTCAGATCCGCTCTTACTGAAACCCGCGACTGGTGGAACAACCTGATGTCAACTGTGGAAGTTCAGACTAACAAGGAAGAGTTTGATCACATGTTGAACTGGCTTAAATACCAGGACATAGTTGACCGGGTATGGTCCAGAAGAGGGTTCTATCAGTCCAGCGGAGCTTACGGGTACCGCGACCAGCTTCAGGATACAATAAACATAATGTGGGTAGACCCTAAAATGGCCCGCAACCAGATTATACTCCATGCATCCCAGCAATTCATAGAGGGAGATGTTTTCCACTGGTTTTTTACACTCCCGGACGGAAGTACAGCCTTCGCATGCCGCAGCAACGCTTCCGACAACCTGCTGTGGCTAGTTTGGGGTACTGTAGAGTATATTAAATCTACAGGTGACTATTCTATACTGGATGAAGTCACATCCTATGTATATTCAGAGGACCCCTTTGAGAAACTTCCTAAAAATCCTCACGGAGTAGGAGGGCTCTATGGAAGATCAACACGTTCGGACACTATATACAGGCACTGTTTGAAATCAATAGATCTTGTTTTTAATAATAGAACAGGTATCAACGGCCTTCCGCTTATACAGACAGGTGACTGGAATGACGGCCTTGATGAAATAGGCAGCCAGGGTAAGGGCGAAAGTGTATGGCTGGGTATTTTCCTTTTCTACAGCCTCACGGAAATGCTTCCTGTTATTGAAAAGAGGGATGGAAAAAAACAAAGGGATTACTATGAAGGAAAGCTTAACGGGCTTAAAGACTCCATAGAAAAAACCTGGAGAGAAGACCGGTATCTGAGAGCCTTCCATGATGATGGAACAGAAATAGGTATTAAGGGAAGCGGAATATGGGAAATTGACGCTCTTACTGCAGCCTGGGCCGTCATATCCGGGGTAAACCCTGAACGTTCGGAGATAATGTTTAATACAGCCCTAGATGTTCTTGAAAAAGGAAACCAGATTCTTCTTGGCTGGCCGGCTCTTAATGAAGACAGTAAACCTTACCTTGGAAGAAGCTGCGTTTATCCTGCCGGTGTACGGGAAAACGGTATGTATTGCCATGGAGTCCAGTGGCTGATACAAGCGGCAAGGATACTTGCGCGAAAGCATGAACAGCAGGGCAACACCGCTAAAGCCGACGAGTACAGGCAGACTACTTACAGACTGTGGAGGAAAATCACCCCTGTTGCCCATACTACTCCTGAAGAAATTGAAGTCTACGGCGGCCAGCCCAACAAACAGCAGGCAGATGTTTTGACAAATTTTGATCCCGGAAGAATGATCTGGAACGGTTACACAGGTTCGGGAGGATGGCTTTTCAGGGATGCGATTGAAGGCGTTATAGGAGCATCTCTGAAAGAAAACAAGCCCGTTATGCCTGAAGACCTTGAGAAACCCCGGGGAGAACTTAAAATAATTAAATTAAAGCGGGATATAAAAAGAAGCCCGCTCTAATACAAATTATGAGCTTTGAAAAAAAATCCATTCTGTATCATATTTATATCATGGTTATTTAAGAATGTATTTTTGAGCTAGTAAAGAAAGGATTTTTTCAAATGGTTTATTTATCAAAAATTATTATTATTGCCTATACTCTTCTGAGCATTGCAGGGTTTACCGTAAAAGCAGAGGAAATCCTCCTGATTGATGACTTCAGAAACGACCGCAGGGTAAACCTGCTTAATTCGCAGACTGGCCCCTGGGAAATGGACCCGCAGGATGAATCGGAATGGGCCTGCTGCCAGGCAGTTACAACCGAGAGAGACGGGCAGGAAACAAGAGCCCTTAAAATAGAATATAAAGTGTTTCCGGGAGCTTTCAACGGCTATTTCACAAAACTAAACGGAGTAGACGGAAGGTCCTATGAAAGACTGGAATTTTACGTGAAAGGGGGAGAAAGATTTCCCCGGCGCTTTAAACTGGAACTTAAGAATAAGGCGGGAGAAACGGGTAACTACTATGTTTCGTCAATATCCGAAGACTGGGAAAAATATTCTGTGCCCTTTTACCAGTTCAGGGGGCTCAGAGATTTATCCGGACTTGATGAACTTGTAATTGTTTTTGAAGGAAATGTCGTCGGTGAACCCGAGGGTTCAATTTATATTGACAATCTTAAGCTGTCCGGCAGCAGAGAGAGGCATATAAAAGTATCCCAAAAAATACAAGACGAACAGCTTAAAAAACGCGGCGAAATAGATACTCTTCTTGCTATGGGGGAAGATGACCTCCTTGAAACAATATCAAAAAAAGTCTTTAATTACTTCTGGGAAGAGACTGATCCGCAAACCGGCTTTATAAGAGACCGGTCGCGTACAAATGTCCCATCCAGTATAGCGGCAACCGGTTTCGGCCTGGCCGCAATATCTATAGGAGTCCATAGGGGATGGGTTGATTACGACAGGGCCCGGGAAAGAGTTATTAAAACTTTAAAAAACATCAAAAACAAGGCAGAAGGGCATAAGGGTTATTTTTATCATTTCATTGATATGAGAACGGGAAAGAGAGCCTGGCAATGCGAACTTTCTTCGGTTGATACGGCTTTGCTTTTCGGCGGTATTATAGTTGCCCGTGAGTATTTCGAATGTAACGAAATAACCGAATTGGCTGATGAACTCTACTATGCGGTAGAATGGCCCTTTATGGTAGAACCCAATACTAAGGGAGTTTATATGGGATGGGACCCGGAAAACGGTTTCGATGAGTATATATTGTGGGACATGTACGGGGAACAGATGTTAATGTATATACTGGGGCTGGGTTCTCCGACACATCCTTTTCCGCAGGAAACCTGGCATTCATTCCGGCGCCCCGTAAAGCTCTATGACGATATTGCCTATATCTATTGCGAAAGCGAGTCTCTTTTTGTATATCTCTTCTCCCATGCATTTATTGATTTCCGGGATAAGCATGATGATTACGCCGATTATTGGGTCAACAACAAAAACGCCGTAAAGGCGCATATAGCCTTCTGCCGCAACAATCCGCTGGGGTTTGAAGTATTTGAAAAAGGATTATGGGGGATTTCGGCAAGCGACGGCCCTGACGGCTATAGAAATTACGGGGCGACTGTCTTCACCACAGACGGGACCATAGCCCCTTATTCCGTACCCGGTTCCTATCCCTTTGTTCCCGAGGAAGCGCTGAGTACAATACGGCTTATGGTTGATCTCTACGGGGAAAACATATGGGATGCTAACCGCTACGGTTTCGTAAGCGCTTTTAATCCTGAAAGAAACTGGTACTCGGGGGAATTTATTGGCATAGACCTGGGAATAATGCTTCTTATGATGGAAAACTACAGGAGCGAGTTCATCTGGGATCATTTTATGCGTAATGAATATGTTCAGCGCGGTATGGAGAAGGCCGGTTTTCGCGAGGGGACAAAAGAAATTGAGTATGACCCCGCTGATATGGAACAAATAGGGCTTGACAGGAGATCATACACTGCCAGAAGAATAGACAGCCATCAAGAACTTACTGAAGATGACTTTACCAGTATGGATGATACTATGTTCGAATTCGGAAAAACCGATTACCGCGGAGACCTCCAGGCTGAGTTTGCGCTGGGATGGAACCCCGAATACCTCTTTGTAACTGCAAATGTAAAGACTGACATTGTTATAGCTGATATGCCCCCCAACCGCATCTATCAGCATGACTCCGTTGAAATATTTATTTCACCCAATGAATTTCTGACCTGGGCCTACCCGACGCACTTCCAGATTGGTTTTTCACCGTCAGGCCCGGATAACGTTCCGCAGGTATATTCTTATTTTCAGAATGAAATTCCGGAAAATTACGTAACAGTTGAATCGGAAATAACAGACCGGGGATATATAATAAACGCCGCGGTACAGTGGGAATACCTTCGCATTAACCCTGAAGCCAGAAACACAATAGGGTTTTCACTTGCGGTCCATGATATGGAAAGACCGCGCAGGGACGGCGCCGGCGGCGCAAAACTTAACTGGGCATTCAGCCAGACACCGGCAGGAATTCTTCTGGGAGAGCTTATACTTCAACAGTGAAAAAGACAGCTATATTACTTTTTCTAGTCAGCTTTTTGTTCCGTTATGCGGACGCCGATAGGGTTTTAATTGACACTATTCACCCCGACAATTGGAATGTTGCAACAGAAACTGACACGATTACTTCCAGTTATGACGAAAGTGCTGATTGGATGAAAGTAGAATATGAACTTGACGGTGGAAAATGGATAGCTGTTTATCCCTCAACAAACACCAAAGAAAGGGAAATGGGACTTCTGAATGCCTCTGCCGGAGATGCAGTAAGCTTCCGGGCCAGGGGAACCGGTTTTACGAATAACTTACAGATTCAAATTCACGATTCCAACGGCAACGTGCATGCGCGCAATATTAATAATATAACAGGTTTAACCCGGTGGAATAAATTTGTGGTTCCTTTTGATTCTCTTGATATCTGGGAGGGAGAAAGCCTTCAAAAAGAAAAAATCACAAAAATGGCTTTTGCCGTTACACCTTCAGACGGGAGATACGGGACAGTAACTATTGATGACATAAAGTCATACCGGCTCCAGACTCCTGAAAAACTAACCGTAAGCAGCTTCGATTTCGGAACACCGCCCAACGAACTCGGCGGCAATGAAGGGGAGATGTCACATGATGGTCTATATGATCCTGATGTTTCATACAGCAGGGATACGGCTAACGGGGGTATCTTCTCTTTGAAACTTGATTATGATTTACCTTCTGACTGGTGCGGATACTGGATCCATCTTGGACCCGACGAAGACCCGGATGAGGGGAATGAAGATATTAAACATCTGGATGTTTCAGGATATACCTCTCTGGATTTTTATATTAAAACCACCGTACCAGGATTAAACATAAAAATTGAAGTAGAGGATGAGGACGGTAAAGATGAAGCACTGCTCAATGATCATCTTGCCGGTGGCGCCACTACATCCTGGCAATCCGTAAGTATTCCTGTAAGCTCTTTTACAGCTGTTGACAGCAGTAAATTAATAACTCTTGCATTTGTTATTGACGACACCCCATCCAGCGGTACGGTTTACATAGATGAAATAATGTTCGTAACAGGGGATCCCTATACCGGCGGCTCGGAAGAAGTGCTTGATCCAATGGATATGCCTGCCCGTATTTCCGGCTGGCAGAATTTTGGACTTGATGAAGACAGCGGCATTACAAAAACCTCTCTTGAAAGCGTTGCCGGCCGAAAGGGCGGCAATGCCATAAGACTGAACTATGAATTCAATAGGAAGTCCGGCGCTCGGGAAACCGACTGGGTTGTAATGGAAAGGGACTGGGGGCTTAATTTTTCCAAAGCTACTCACTTCGGCCTGGAATACCGCGGGCGAGGAGATTCAAATAACCTGGAATTTAAAATTGCCGATAAAAACGGTACAATTTACTGGCGCAAATTCTTTTCTATTACAGATACAGGCGGAGAATGGAAAGAACTTGTAATACCCGTTAAAGAACTCGTACTGTTTGAAAAAGGAAGTGATAACGGGAATGTTTTTACTGCCCTGGACCTTACTAAAATAAACAAGTTTGAGTTTGCTGTTTCAGGAAAGGAAGGTTCAAAAGGATTGATCGAATTTAGAAACCTTGCAGCTTACTACAGCAGCGATTTCAGTGAAAAGCGCAGAGGCAAAATTCTAGAGGAAGTGAAAGTTACAAACAACCCTTTTGCGCCCAACAGCGACGGCATTAAAGATACCACGGAATTTATTTATATTCTTTCTACTTTTGCAACCGTAGAACTTCAAATTTTCTCCCTCAAAGGAGACTTGATATATGATGACGACACAACTTTTTTTGTAAGAGGTAAAAACTCCTTTAAATGGGACGGGAAAGATAATTCGGGAAAATTAGTCCCGAACGGCCTTTATTTTTACGTTCTTGAAGCTAACTGCGTTGTTAGCTCTGATATTTTTAAACATGTGATAGCGGTTATACGATGAAGAAGATAATTTATATTTTCATATTATTTTTGAGTTTTCCTTCTTTTGCCGGAGCGGGGGCCTTCAACACTCTTCCTCCAAATGCCCTTTCTGCGGGAATGGGAGGGTCCCGTGTAGCGGGTAGAGGAGAAGTAAGCTGCCTGGATTATAATCCTGCAGGGCTTTCTTGCATTGATAATTTAAACCTGTCTTTTTCGTACAGGGATTACTATTCTCTGGGACTTGTAGGTCATTCATATGCAGGACTGGCTTACCCCGTGGGGCAAGGTGTCGGATTTGCTTTTTCCCTTGACAGGGTTGGCACTACCAGGAATATTGAATTTTTAGATTACTCAGAAGAGAAATATTCATTGGGAGTAGGCGCTGATGTTAATAGTATACCGGGCCTTTCGGCAGGCGGCGCTTTTACTTTCTACCGTGTTGTATCGGAGGAAAACGCTTCCGGCTGGGGGCTTTCAGGAGGACTGCTCTGGACTCCGCAGAATCTAAAAGAACTAAGTTTAGGCCTTTCTTTAAGAAACCTTAATAACCCGGCAATAACCTGGACAACCGGGGCGGAAGACAGGCTTTCGCCGTCTTTTGCAACCGGCCTTGAATACAGGCATTTTTCAGGACTTTCCGGGGCATTGAGCCTGGGAGACGGGCTTAAAACCGGAGTTCAATACGATTTTCCCGGAAACATCTTTTCCCTCAGGGCGGGCTATCGCGGGCTTGCAGATTTCAGAGGGACTTTATCGGCAGGGTTAAGCGTTGCTTACAGCTTCTTCAGAATAGATTACGCCGCCGAAAGCCATGCAGCCCTTGGTTTATCCCATTTCTTTACGGTAAACACATACATAGACAGAATCAGAATGTAGTAAAATATATATCGGAGGATTATATGAAATATTTATTTAAATTTGTTTTCTGCGCTTTAGTTATTACAGCTTTTTCTACTGTAGCACTGCAAGCCAGGACATTGAAAGTTGAAGACTTCAACCGAACAAGTTTTGTAGGCCCACTAGGCCCCCATAATGTCTGGATGATGGATGAGGATGATCCCACAAGCGGGATCAGGGCCGATTTTGCAAGAACCCGGGACGGCCATGCGCTTAAACTCACATATAGTGTCGATTCTCCTGCAACAACGATATGGGGATCCGCATTTATTCCGGATTACTCGGAGTTTAATATTATAGGAATGGCTGACGGACTTCCACATGTCAGTCCCTGCGGATATTTCTTTAAACTTGGCAATGCCAATCTGACCAGGTATGAATACCTGGTTTTTTCTGCCCGCGGCGATGAGTTTGATGGTTTTACGCGCAAGATACAGATTGAACTTAAAACAGCAAACCGTACAAGCTCATTCATTTTGGACGGAATAGGCCCCACGTGGCGTAAATTTGCCGTTCCCCTGTCTGTTTTTGACCGTATTGATGACTGGACCAATGTTTCTGAATTAGCCATAGCTTTCAATGAAATAGCAACTGCTGAGCGCGGTACAATTTATCTTGACAATATTTATTTTGCCGTCAATCCTGATCATGTGCCCGCATCCGATGGCGGATACGGCAGGCCTGTAGAAGAAAAAGATGTTTTTGATTACCGTCTCTACCAGATAGTTGAAACCGGGGTCAACTTCCGCCAGACTCCGGAGCGCGGCGCAGAACTTTTTTCTTCGGCCGGAGGAGTAATCCAGGGAAAACACGGGCCGCTTACGGGCCGCCTGCGTTTTTCTGTTGACGCAACTGAATTCGGGGCGGCAGGGTTCCGGAGGCCCCTTGACGATTATCCCTATAGCCGTTTTGAACAGCCTTCCAGAGACATCTACTTTCCTACGGTACAGCTCAAGGTGCACGGTCTGACTCCCCTTGCTGCACGGATAACGCTGGGTCATCTTTACCTGGGATATTCGCCGTATGTTTTCAGCCCGTTTTTCGGGTATAAGGGATTGAAAGTTGAAGGGTCAAAAGAACTATTTGACCATTCAACCTTTGTTATTAAAAAACCTCTTAACTCATTCTCTGTCGGCAGCCAGATGGCTGCTTATATCGGAGACCATAGGCTGCAGCTTCTTGGTGTATATGACTATGAAACTGCTAAACTGCCGTCATCTTCTTCGGGACCCGGTTTTCTTCAGGAAGGGGAGATGGATATAAAAGAAGTTTCAAATGAGTTTGCCTGGGAACTAGGAGCCCTTTTAAGGCTGCTGGATTACCGGCTTAACTTTGAACTCAAGTATGCTGATTTCCGGTTTAAACAGCGTGCCCATGCAGATTACGAATTTCCTGAAGAACCCGCATACAGCCATAATATATCTTCTCCGACTTTGACCGACAATATGTATGAGGCTAATCTCTATCTTACAGGACTTCCTATTTACGGTTCCAGGCTGCTTTTTTCCTACAGAGAGGTCGGAACTGATTTTATTCCCGCGTACAGGCAGGAACCAGGTGTCTTTGAAAACATATTTGCTGATTCCAGGGGTTTTCTTTTGAGGGGAGAACAGTGGTACGAAGATTACGGCGCCCGTCTCTGGTGGGAGACCAGGGACCGGATATCCGACAGTGATTACGGTATTGATGTCATAAGTTACGGGCTTATGTACCGGGGCCCGAGTGAAATGGAGCTTGCTCTGAGCATGGAGCATAAAAAGGAGAGCTACGAATACCTTCCCAGGAAAATAGATCTTCGTGACCTAAAAATGACCAGCCTCATTTTCGCGGGTAGATATAATTTTTTCTATGCAGACACACCGGGCATAAGGTTTCCGCTTACCTTAACTTTTGAATTCAGAGAAGACAGGATAGATAACCGCGTTGAAAAAAAGGATGAAGTTAATCACGTTATGCGCCTGGGGCTGGAGTACCAGCTAAGGTCAAACCTGGGTTTTTCTGCCGACCTTCGCGCCTCTACACGCAATAATCCGGCTGATTTAACCGACAATGCTTTTAATATGTACCTTAACGGTACGTTCTGATAAAGAAAAACTTATATCAACGCTTTCAGCTCTGTTTGAAGGGCCGCTGAATATTTAGTAATATATTTTTATGAATATACTTGATATCGCAAAACTCGGCGGCCGGGAAATAAAGCGGCTTAAAGATATTGTATCTGTTCTGGCCCGTTATGGTTTCGGAGAGGCCTTCAGACATCTTCCCCTGCCCGGGAAATTTATTCTTCCGGGAACTCATAAAGAAATAGCTTCCCATTCACCGGAAGAAAGGCTCAGAATGGCTCTTGAAGAACTTGGCACTACCTATATAAAGCTAGGCCAGTTCGCCTCTACAAGGCCGGATATTGTCCCCAGCAACTATATTAAACAGCTCACTCTTCTTCAGGACAGCGTAACTCCCGCTCCTCTGGACGAGGTTGAAGAAATTTTCAAAAAAGACCTGGGAGACAACTGGAAAGAAAAATTTATCACATTTTTCGAGGACCCGATAGCATCTGCCTCAATAGCACAGGTATATAAAGCTCGTACTCTAGAAGGCGAAACAGTGGCTCTTAAAGTCCTCCGGCCAGGCGTGAGGGAAAAAGTAAAATCTGATATTAAAATTATAACTATGCTGGCGCTTTTTCTGGAAGAAAAGATACCTGATGCCGCCGAATTCCAGGTTTTGCGCCTGGTAAATGAATTTACCACCACACTTAAGCGGGAACTGGACTTCAAAAGGGAAGCAATAATTCTTAACGCAATAAAAGAAAACCACAAAGACATGAAAGAAGTCGTTATCCCATCCGTAAAAAAAGATCTCTGCAGTGAAAATATACTTGCTATGGATTTTATAGAAGGGCTGCCTCTCAATAAGGCTGTAATGACAAGGACTGAAAAAAAGAAAACAGCTCTTCTGGGGATCAAAACCTTTTTCAGGCAGGCTTTGAGGGACGGCCTTTTTCATGCGGATCCCCATCCGGGAAATATACTCTACACTTCCGATGGTAAAATATCCTATCTTGATTTTGGAATGATCGGCAGATTAAGTTTTACTATGAGAAAGCAGCTTATTGATCTTTTACTTGCACTTCATGCTTCAAAGCCGGAACTGGTTCTGCAGGAAATGCTTTCTATAGGAGAATTCCGCGAAGAATTAGACAGGGAATCACTTATAAGGGATATAATGGAAATAACCGACCGATATATTAAAGTTCCGATCAGTGAAATGTCCGTTGGAAAGGCTGCAATGAGCGTCGCCGAAATTATGAAAAAATATAAATTAACGGTCAATCCCGTATACGCTCTTGTTGCGCGCGCTCTTTCAATGGCGGAAGAAACCGGAAGGGCGCTTGACCCTGACATTAATCCTTTTTCCACACTTGAGCCGGAACTAAGGAAAGTATACCTTGAAAGATTTGAACCTCGAAATCTTATTATGTCCTGGCGGCTTACAGGAAAAAGCTTCGGCAGGTTCATTACGGAACTTCCTTATCACCTTGGACAGATACTTAAAAAACTGAAAACAGGGCAGCTTGAAATAGAATTCAGGCATGTAGGGCTGGAAGGATTGATAAAAACTCTGGACAAGCTTTCCAACCGGCTTACCTTTGGAATAATAATAGCGGCCCTTATAGTGGGCTCATCGCTTGTAATACAGATAGATAAGGGCCCGATGCTCTATGATATACCTCTGCTGGGATTTGCGGGTTTTATAATAGCAAGCATAATGGGTGTATGGCTTCTATGGTCCATAATACGCTCAGGAAGGCTATAGAAAAGAAAAGGAGAGATAGAAAATGACAAGTTACGAATGCACAGTATGCGGTTACGTTTACGAACCTGAAAACGGCGATCCGGACAACAATATTCCTGCGGGGACACCTTTTGAGGATCTCCCGGAAGACTGGACTTGCCCGGTATGCGGCGCCGGCAAGGACGTTTTCGAACCGGTCGGCTGACAATAAATTTTCCGTTCCGGTACATCTATTTGAAATTAAAAAGCTAATTAGTTAATATTAGCACGTATGGATAGAGAAAAGATTATAAAATATGTACTGGCGGCTACAAAAATACTGAGGATGCCCCGGCAGAGTATAGCTACTTTCGGAGCATCCGAAATTGATTATTATTTCCTTTCCTCCATAGACGGAACTACAAAAGTCCGTGAAGGAAAAGTATTATCAAAAAAACCTGAAATTATAACCGCCGCCGGAACAGAAGAAATATTCGAGGGATTTGGAGATTATCCTCAGGAATATACCGAAGAGATAAGCAGGCAGCTTGGAAAGGATATACGGGTTTTAAATTACCGCTTCAAGAACAAGCTTGAAAATGTTTACCAGTCCTCTGAGCCGCTGCGGACTGTATACGAAAGAATTGTAAATGAAATTAAAAACAAGAAACCCAAGCGTTCCACGGTTATAAAAGGCAGCGAGATAGCATGGCAGATTGCAGTTATGAAATTCATAATTGATTATACTGTGAGCTCGGCGCCCCGGAACGTAAGGGAGCTACAGGAAAAGGCGATGTTTCCTGACGAACATGGTATTCCGGAATATGTCAGAAACAGAATTGAATATCTTTTCAGGGAGGCTGAAAAAAAACCGCAGGCGCTGGATGAACTTGGACGTTATCTTCAGGAAAAAGGCCTTTTCGAGCAATACGAAGACCGTTTTTTTAAACTATTCAGTTTGTGAACCTGCCGAAGTAAGGTAAAAAAAATAAGAAAGGAGCTTATATGGTTAAGGGAAGAAGAGCAAAACTTAGAAAAGTTAAAACTCATAAAAGAAAAAAAGCCAGAAAAAAGAACAGACATAAAAAGAAAAAGAGATAGTATCCTAATATGTCAGTAAAAAAGCAAAAGGAACTTATTGAAGCACTCTCGCAGGGCCGGGAGAAGATACTATCCCAGCTTGAAAGGGTAATAGTCGGGCAGAAAGATATAATTGAACTTATACTAATATGCCTTTTTTCAAAAGGGCACTGCCTCATTGTAGGAGTTCCCGGGCTTGCCAAAACAAAAATAGTAAAAACCCTGGCTGAACTTCTTGATTTGAAGTTTTCCAGGATACAGTTTACACCGGACCTGATGCCGTCGGACATAACCGGAACAGATGTCATAGAACATGATCCGAAAACAGGCAAGAGAGAGTTCCGTTTTGTAAAAGGCCCTCTTTTTGCAAATGTGGTGCTTGCTGACGAAATAAACCGTACCCCGCCAAAAACGCAGGCAGCTCTTCTTCAGTCTATGCAGGAATACTCAATTACTGCCGGCAACACTACATATCCTCTTGATCTGCCGTTTTTTGTTCTGGCGACGCAGAACCCGATTGAGCAGGAAGGAACCTATTTTCTTCCAGAAGCTCAGCTTGACAGGTTCTTTTTCAATATCTATATAGATTATCCCGCTATAAACGAAGAAAAGGAAATTGTTAAAAAAACAACTATTGGAGAGGAAGAGAAAGTTGAAAAAGTTCTCTCATCAGATGAAATACTAAAACTGCAGGATATAGTCAGGCAAGTCCCTGTTTCCGATGAAGTAATTGACTATGCGGTCCGCCTGGCCGGACAATCGCGCCCGGGAAACGGTGACAAATATATCGATGAATACGTAGCCTGGGGCGCAGGGCCCAGGGCCTCGCAGTACCTCATTCTGGGAAGTAAAGCAAGAGCAATTCTTAGAGGGAACTACAATGTTTCTGTAAACGATGTAAAGTTTCTGGCCGGACCGGTATTAAGGCACAGGATTATACCTAATTTCAATGCCGAAGCGGAAGGAATAGATTCACAAAAAATCATTTCTCACCTTCTGGAAAGTGTCCATTAAGCTTGACGCAGCGCTTTTAAAGAAAATTTCAACTATGACCCTCAGGGCGCGTTATGTTGCTGAGGGGTACATATCCGGACTTCACCAAAGCCCTTTCAGAGGACACAGCCTGGAATTTTCCCAGCACCGGCAATACACTCCCGGAGACGGACTTAAATACCTTGACTGGAAGGTATACGGCCGCAGTGACCGTTTCTACATAAAGCAATTCCAGGAAGAGACAAATCTGCGAGGCTACTCTATAATAGATGTATCAGAATCTATGGGATACAGTACTTCTCAGGTCACTAAACTTGAGTACGCTTCTTTTCTTGCTGCAGGAATAACCTATCTGATGATAAAACAGCGCGACTCGGCGGGCCTTATAACATTTTCCGAAAACATAGAAGAATTTATGCCGCCTAGAGATTTTCAGGCTCACATGCACCATGTGATGGAGAAGCTTGACAGACTTAAAAGTAAAGGTAAAACCGACTTCAGAAACTCCTTCACAGAAATAGGGAAGAGAATAAAAAAAAGGAGCATGCTTATTATTTTTTCGGATTTTCTTCATGATCCCGAAGACCTGATTAAATCCCTTAAATTTTTTCCATACAGAAAAAACGATGTAATTGCCTTCAATATCCTTGACCCGGGTGAACTCTCCCTTCAGCATCAGGGCAGCGTTGAATATGTTGATTCAGAAACAGGAGAAAAGTTCAGAACCATACCTTCTGTCATAGGCAGACAGTACTCGGAAAGAATGAGAGAACACCTTAAAAAGCTGGAAGATGGATTGCGCCGCCACGGAATAGATTTTTACCCTGTAACCACCGATACTCCTCTGGACAGGGCTTTCGCGGCATTTATGGAGGGAAGAAAGAACCTTGCAGTATGAGCTTCCTTAATCCTTCATTTCTCTGGCTGGCCCCGCTTGCAGCACTGCCTGTAATTATCCATTTTCTCAACAGGCCCAAGACAAAAAGCGTTGAGTTTCCCACAATACGCTTTCTCTTGACTGCTACAAGGAAGGTTCTAAGAAAATTTAAAATCCTTCAGCTGCTGCTTCTTCTTTTAAGGGTCGCTTTTATATTAATGCTTCTAATTGCTTTTGCCCGTCCGGTGCGCAGAGCCCCCCTGGCGGACGAAGCGGTAGATAATATAATACTTATAGACACCTCATACAGTATGTCTTTTGTTACGGGAAGAGACAGGGCAATAGATTCTGCAAAAAGACTTGCTGCCGCTCTTACAGATAATCTCGCAGGGCGCTTTGCTCTTGCTACATTTAACAGAAAACTGGAACTGCATATTTATCCTACCGATGACAAAAACAGGATAAAGAATGCAATATTGGATATAGAACTTTCACCTTATCCTTCTGATTTTAATAACAGTTTAAATGAACTGGCGGAATCGGATATAGTGTCAGATCCCGGAGCAAAGAATATAATAATATTTTCAGATTTTATCTCTTCCGGTTTTGCCGGCGGCGAGATACCTGATATAGAAAATGCGGAATATATGCTTGTTGAAGTAACAGGTTCAGGTGAAAACGTCTGGATAGAAGAAGCGCGCGCCGGATATGCCTATGAACAAACTCCTATTGAAATTATCTGCCTGACGGATGCCACAGAAACCTCTCAGGCCAGGATTGATCTTTACATAGACGGGGAAAGGGTAAGGCGCAAGGAAATAAATGTTTCCGGTTTAAAAGAACTTAGATTCAGCCATACCTTTGAGTATCCCGGAAAGTATACCGGTTATCTTTCCATTCACTCCCCACCGGAAAAAAACCGAATTGCCCCTGACAGCGTAAGCTATTTTACCATAAACGTCAGGCCCCGGATAAACGTGCTTCTGGTAGACGGAAAACCCGGATATACACTTATGGGAGGAGAGAGTTATTTTATAGAAAGGGCTCTTTCACCGCGGCGTTACCGTTCACCCGCTTCGGGAAGAGTTGTAACAGCCCGGGAACTCATAGATACAGATCTCGAAAACTATGACATTGTCTATCTTTTAAACGTCTCCGTTGACACCGATATCGAACGAAAAATAACAGATTACGCCGCATCCGGAGGCTCTGTAGGGATATTTGCAGGAGACAATACAGAAACCGCCGCTTATAACAGGATACTCAGGCATCTTATGCCCCTGGATATTTTAAGCAGCAACCCGGCTTCTGCCGGAACTTCAATTGAGCCGTATGAAGGTTCCGCTTTAGATGAAATTTTTTCTGACTCATCCAACCAGATAGAAATAAAAAAACTAATTCCGGCATCAGGCGCAGCAGGGCTTGAACCTGTGCTGAAATCCGGCTCGTACCCCTTGCTTTTTAAATATCCCTCCCCGGACGGTATTCAGGGAAACATGGCGTTCTTCGCATCACCCTTATCTGTAAAGTGGGGAAGTTTTCCGCTTTCGGCTCAGTTCCCTGTTTTTGTACATAAGCTCACCTCCTTTCTGGCAGGCAGAGATGAGGAAGAAGGCTTACTCTATATAAGCGGAGAGGCCCTTCCGCTCAGGCCGGAAAGCAGAGTAAGGTTTGAAACAATGTGGGAGGAATCTGAAGCTGACCCGCAGCCATATTTGCCGGACTCTTCCTTTCCGGGCCATTATTTCTCAAACGGAGAAATATATGCCGTAAACCTGCAGGGGGGCGGAGAGTCCCGCATTGAAAAGCTTTCTCCCTCGGAGATACGCAGGTCTTTTCCTTCGGGATCGCATTTTATACCGTATTCTCCATCACTTGAATCAGATATGCTTAACGCTGTACTGGGCAGCGAAAAAAGCTCCTTTTTTCTGGCTCTTGCCGCCGCATTCCTTGTAGGAGAAGAGTTTCTTAGAAAATACATCAAAAGAAAAACTACAGGTGCTGATCAGTGAATTTTAAAAAATTTCTTTTAATTCTGTTATTATTACTTTTATTTTTGCCGGGTAACTTCTACGGAGAAGGCCAGGGTTCCTGGTTTGTAATATCCCAGCTGAAATTCCCGGGCAACTGGGATCCCCACCCGGGGTTTTTTTCACAGGTACGCCACTACCTGATGAATACAACCTCACTGAGGGTAACGGAAGAAAGAAGGGTCCTCACTCTCCAGGATGAAGAGCTTTTTTATTCTCCGTTTCTTATCCTGACCGGGAGAGGCTCATATCCTCAATTCTCAGAATCAGAGATAATAAACCTGCGCAGGTATATTACCGGAGGCGGCCTTCTTTTTATAGATACTGCATCTGATGGCGCATTTTCGGAATCGGTAATGCGGACAGTTGAAAGATTGTTTCCTGAAAGGCAATTTACCAGAATACCGGACGATCATGCAGTCTTCAGATCCTTTTACCTGATTGAATACGTATCCGGCCTTAACATCAGAAAACCCTATCTCGAGGGAATAGAAATCGACGGCAGAATCGCCATCCTGAAATCAGAGAACAATATATTCGGAGTATGGGAAAGAGACCGTCTGGGCAATTTCTACCATGATCCGGTCCCTGGCCGTACCGGGCAGAGAAAAGAAGCAATAAAACTTACTCTTAACATTGCCATGTACTCGGTATGCGGAACCTATAAGAGCGACCCGGTTCACCAGCCCCATATAGAACGAAAACTGGGAAGATGAATATACAGGCAGCACCGTTAAACCTTTTTTTCATACTTATTGCAGCTGCATCTGCGGCCGCACTGGCTATACGCCCCTTAAACCGCTATCCGCTCTTAAGGGCTGCAGCATACTCACTGATCCTTTTTCTTCTTCTTACGCCGGTAATTGAAACCGGAATAAGAAAAACAAGGAAGCCCTTAATAAATATATACGTAGACTATTCCAGATCCATGTCCGTTGAAAACAGGTTTAACGCAGCTCTCGGTGCCGCACGGGAATTGTATTCCGAATTAAGAGGAAGCGCTGATATTTCCTTCTTTAAGCTCTCCTCAGAGGCAGAAAAAGTCTCTCTTGAACAGCTCTCTCACCTCTCACCCGACGGTAAATCGACAAACCTTTCTTCCATACTTGAGGGGGATTCCCCCAATGGCAGAATAGTGATTACTGACGGAAGGCATAATCTTGGCCCCAACCCTCTGGGGCTGCGGGAACTTGCAGCAGCGCCCGTCTTTGCCATTGGCACAGGCTCGGATTATGAAGTACCTGACCTTGCAATAATGCGCCCGAGAGTTCCTCCTATAGCATACAGGGGCCGGGAGATAAAGGTGGAGTTTAAAATAAGTAATGCTGCGCCGTCCTCCGGAAATACGGGAGTTTACCTTAAGAGGGAAGGATCCCTGATAGCATCTAAATCCGTTGATCTGGCCCGCAGAAGTGAAATACCGGTTGAGTTTACTTTTACCCCCACGGAAGCCGGCCTTAAGGAATATACCCTTGAAGTAGATAGTATTGACGGGGAAATCAATACGGCAAATAACAGAAGAACATTTCATTTAAATGTTAAAAGAGACAGAATACGAATCCTTTATGTTTCGGGACAGCCTTCATGGGAATACTCCTTTCTGAGGCGGCTTCTTCTATCCGATCCTCATGTTGAACTGGTATCTTTTCTTATCTTGCGCAATCCTGACAATGTAACAATAGTTCCTGAAACAGAACTTTCTCTCATACACTTTCCCGCCCGGGAGATGTTTACTGAGGAGATATATAATTTCGACCTTCTTTTTTATGATAATTTTTCCTATAGGAGATTTTTTCCCTCAGCATACCTTGACCACATAAAGAATTTTGTTGAGCAGGGCGGGGGATTCATTATGCTGGGCGGTGAAGATTCTTTCGGCAGGGGAGGATACGCAGAAACTTCTATAGAGGAAATTCTTCCCGTAAAAATTGACCCTGGATCTAACTGGGTACGGGAAAGGGTCTCTCCGGTTGTTGCCGGAGAGCTTTCACACCCCATCCTTGAACTGGCCGCTGATATAACTACTTCAAAAAAGATATGGTCTGAAATGCCGGATATGGAAGGCTATGACCCGAAAATAAAGGCCTCCGGCAACGCAGAGGTACTTGTTGAGTCTCCCGAAGGCCTTCCCCTTATAGTTTCAGGTTCTCACGGAAAAGGAAGAGTTCTTGTATTTAATTCCAACTCAACCTGGAGGTGGGCAATGGGCCTGAGCGGGCAGGGTAAAACACCATATTACTATAACAGGTTCTGGCAGAATACCCTCCGGTACGCCATGCAGTCCCCTGAAACAGAACAGGTAAGGATTTTCCCGGAAAAAGACGCCGCCGCTATTGGAGAAACTATTACTATAAATATAAAGGTACTGGACAGCAGCTTTGAGCCGGCAGAGGATTCTGCCGTAAGGCTTGCACTGACACTGCCGGACGGATCTTCATCGCCTCTTCCCGGCGCACGCCCATCCGATCAGCAAGGATGGTACGAAAGCAGACTGCCGGTAGAACTACCGGGAACCCATATAATCAATGCGCAGGCATACAACAGCAACGGTATGCTTTTAGGACGGGGCCGTGCTGAATTCAGGGGAGTTGAAATAGATATGGAAATGGCCCGCGTTTCAATCAACAGAAACCTGCTTAAAGAAATGGCTGCCCGTTCCGGCGGAAGCTATTTCAGGCCGGGAGAAATTGATCCGGAAGCAATACTATCGGCACTCGCCGGTTTTGCCGAGACAGAACCGGAGAGAACTTTTCCATGGCACTTAACACCGGTATTTATTTTCATTCTTCTTTTAATCGTCCTGGAATGGTACTTTTCAGAGAGGGCATCTGAATGAATAAAGAAAGAGCCGCTAAAATTAAAAACTTGAAATCGCTGGCCCGCCGCCTTGCCGTCAGGCAATTTTTCCGCACATATGGCTGCGCCTTTATGAAACCGCTTTATACGGCAGCCGCTTGCTTCACATTTATCTTTATCTTTACCTGGGCAGGACTGCTTGGAGACCGTTTCGCAGGCGCGGCGTCTTCTGCCGTCTTTTTCGGATTCATCTGCTGGACTATTATCCGGGTATTAAAAACAAAGAAAGACAGTCCCCTCTCACTTAAATCAGTCACCGCGTCACTGCAACAGGAGTACCCTGATATGGAAGATAGAATAATAAACGCCATTTCACTGTTAAAAGACTCAGACAGTTATCACACCGGTACGGCTCAGGCAGTAATTGACGGACTTGCCCGCGAGACCATGAAAAAAGCCCGGCTTATGCCCCGCGGAGTCCTTTCTATTAAAAATTTCTACAGGCACCTTCTTTATTTTATCTCTATTACAGTTCTTTTTTCTGCTATTTTCACCCTTGATACCTATGAGTCCCAACGCGTTCTCAGAACCATAATCTCTGCAGCAGCAGGGCGAAGCGAGTACCGCCTTGATGTGGAACCGGGAGACATACAGGTTCTGCCTGGCCGCGATCTTGAAATTACCGCTTACACCGATGCGCCCGGCACTCCGGTACTTGAATACCGCATGCTTTCAGGACGCTACAGTATACGTTTAAGTGAAAGCCAGACCGGTTTATACAGCGGTTTAATAGAGAAAATCAATTCATCTGTATACTACAGCGTCTCGGCTGACCGGGGCAGGCTAAAAAGCCCTGTTTATAAAGTATCTGTACTACCGCCGCCTGAGGCCCACAGCATAGAAATAACTTATAATTATCCTGCATATACCGGTATGGCTCCGGAGGTTTCAGAAGATCCTGCTATAACTGCTTTAAAAGGAACTGTTGTTACAATAAAAGCTGTTTCCCGGACCCCTGTTAAGGAAGCTTTAATTGTAACCGACAGGGATGAGATAAGAATGGAGATCAAGGACGGTAATACCTTTACGGGACGAATGACAATAAGGGATCAGTCTTTTTACGAAATACGTCTTCGAGGAAGCCAGGGCAGTGTTAACGAACCTGTGCGTCATATGGTAACGGTGATAGAGGATACCCCTCCGGAAGTTGAACTTATAATGCCTGTTCAGGATCTTGTTGCCGCTCCTGATGCTAAAATTGAAATAAGAGGACGCGCCGATGACGGTTTTGGCCTCAGCAGAATATATATACGATATTACATTGGCGTAGGAGGGGAATATAAAGAAGAACATATTAAAAGAGCAGCATCCAGAAGCGAAACCTTTTCATATGTGTGGAATATAGAAAATACCGGGGCGCCTGAAGGATCGGTAATTACCTATTCTGTAGCAGCCGATGATATAAACACTCTCTACGGGCCGGGAACGGGATTCTCCCGGCAGCTGCGGATAGAGATTGAAGATTTCCGTGAACATCACCGAAAAATACTTGATGATACCGAAGAATTTTCCGAATCACTTATGGAAATGCTTGAAAAAAGCTATGATGCCTCTCTACTACTTGATGAAACAGATTTTAGTGAAGCTTTAAAAGAAATAGAAGAACTCGGAGACTTACTGGAAAGCAGGCTTGAATTACTGCATTCATTGCTGGAACGGATGGAAGAAAATCCTTACCAGGACATCTCTGTAATGGAAGAGTTTTCAGGCATAGAAAACAGGCTCTCCAGAATTGCGCAAAAAGATATCCCAGGGCTTTTAGAAATGACAGAGCAGAAAGAGGAGGGTTCGGCAGAAAAGTCCTGGCAGATTGCTGACGAACTTGGAAAGCTTGCCTCTCTGTCCGAGCATGCCCTGTCACGGCAGCGTATGAGTGATGTTCTTTCAGCCGCTGACGAGACAATTGATATGACTTCAGCGCTGGCTGATATGCTAGAGGGAGACCCCGCTCCTGAAGATATTATGCAGGCATTGAACAACCTTCATCAATTGATGAGCAGCCTTATGGAGTCCCTTATGGAATACCCCGACAGGCTTCCCGATGAATTTATCCATCAAGAAAGTATGCAGAAGATTGATTTCGAAGAAACCGCCGGACAGTTTGAAGAGATTTACCAGGCCATAAAAGACGGAGATTACGACAGGGCGCGCCAGCTTCTGAAAGAGTTTACCGAATCACTAAGGAATATGCTTGACGCAATGCACGGCGCGGCCGGAAGTTCTTACACTGATGAACTGGAAGACCTTAACCTGCGGCTTCTGGCACTTCTTGAGGAAATAAAAAAAACTGCCGAAAGACAGGAGAAACTTATCGGAAAGACCGAAGCCTCTTTTGAAAAACTAGGTGCTCTCAGGGACGACTTTGACAGAAAAAAAATCAGGGAACTTCATGATCATTTCCGTATTCTTGTCTCTACGGTCAATATGCGTTTTCCAGAAATTGAAAGTGAATTCAGGCAGGGATACCTATACAGGACTGAAGAATTCCTTAACAAAGCGATTGAAAATACTGACGAAGAATGGAAAAAAGATAAAATACGCGAGTTTTTGTCACGGATAAAGGATGTTCCGCCTGATGAAAAATTTATCACAGAAGATATAAGAGAGGATTTTCTCAGCCAGAAACTGGAGCAGGAGGAAATAAGAAAGATCACCAAAAATATAAAACTGGGGTTTGAATCACTGTCGCACCAGACGGCTATGATGGATATGGAAATAATTAAAAATCTTGAAGGTGCAGAAACTCATATGGAACTGGCTGAAGAAGAGCTCTCCAAACCCTCACCGCGGGCTGCCTTGCAGAACGAAAGAATAGCATATGCATACCTGCTAGACTCTCTTTCCGGCTCAGAGCAGCTTGCTGAAAAACTCATGTCCCTGCCCGGGAGCATGGATGCGTCCCGTCCTTCAGGGTTTCAGAGAATGCCTTCCGGTGAGGCCGGAGCAAGAGGATTCAGGGAAGGTTACGTTGAAATACCGGCGCCCGGCGAAGATATTACGGGAGAAGAATTCAGGCGGCGGTTGACCGAAGCACTTCAGCAGGAGTTTCCGATGCAGTACCGCAGCCTTATAGAAGAATACTTCAGAACCCTGACTGAATAAAAACAGAAGACAACATAACTGTTTTTCATTTTGTGGTGTTTACTTAATGCAAATTGAATTGTTATAATTAAAAATTATGAAAATCATTATATTATTACTTGCATTTCTCTTTATAACGGGCATACCCTGCAGCGCCGGTTTTGCAGACCGTGAAATAGTTTCCCTTATTCACTCATGGAAACTCCGGCAGGCAAGAGAGCTTGCGGAAAGAGAAAATATTGATTCTCCTGCCGTAATGGGACTGCTGGAGTTTTACAGCGGCAACTACTCCAGGGCCCGCTCTTATCTTGAGATGGGGGATTTGCCTGAGGAAAGAGAAAGTGAAATTTTTTCAATAATTAACAATACGTACCTGGCAACACGGGATTTTGAAGAAATAGAATCTGAAAGGACGATAATAAGATATTCGGGCATAGATAAAATTGTTGCGCTTTATCTCGAGGAAATCATGGACAAAGCCATTAAGTCCCTTGAAAATCATCTTAACTGGCAGATAGAGGATAAACCCGTAATTGAAATATATCCAGACCGGGAAAGTTTTATGGCAGCTTCCACTCTTACCGAACAGCATATAAAGGTTTCCGGCGCCGTCGGCATATGTAAATTTAACCGCATGATGATAATCTCTCCGCGTGTGCTGCAGTTCGGTTACAGGTGGCCGGATACAGCTGTTCACGAATTGGTTCATCTTTTTGTAGGCAGAATATCCGCCAATAGCGGAGTACCTCTATGGCTCAATGAAGGTTTTGCCACAAACCTTGAGGAGGTATGGCGCAACGATATAAGCACACTTAAACCATATGAGATAAACAATCTTGCTGAAGGGCTCCGTAGCGGCAGCTGGGTTGAACTTGATAAAATGAAATACGGAATGCCCACTCTTGATTCGCGTTCGGAGGTAGCCCTGGCTTTTGCGCAGGTAAAGTCAATGACACGGAAACTGGCCGAGCTGTACGGATGGGAGACACTGGCTTCTTATCTTTACAGAACGAGAACTGAAAAGGACGCATTTCAGAAAACTTTTGGCCTTACCGAGAATGAATTTAAAGAGATCTGGAAAAAAGATATGGAAACATCCGGGATCAAGCCTCTGCCGGGAGCCGCCGATCCGGTGTATTCTTTTGCCGATGACCCGGTCAGCGCTGTTGCGCAATGGGTTTCTGAAACCGCGCGCCGGCAGGTCAGCAACGCTGACCGAATGGCCGAAAGGGGAAGGCACGACCTTGCAGTACGGATATACTCCGATGCTCTGCGGAACGACCCCGGCAACTCCGTCATACTCAACAGAAAGGGAAGAAGCTACACGGAACTGGGAGATTATGTAAAGGCCCTTGAATGCTTTGAAAAAGCTTTTGGGCTCAACCCCTCATATCCTCCGCCGTATATCCACGCGGCCCGGATATACATCCAGAAGCATAACTGGAAATCTGCAAAAGAGCTGCTCCTTGAGTATATCTACAGAATTCCTTTTAATCCCGAGGCAAGAAAGATGCTGCTTGCCGCCGCCCGTGAAAGCGGTGACGAACGAACGGCTCATATTGAAAAAAAGGTCATTGAAATTTTAAATGAAAATTAAACATATAAGAAACAAAAGTAACAACGAAATTTCGCCTTTTAAGAAAATTGAGGGAGTGCAGCTTGTTGATGAAACGTCAGATGCCGACCGAATAATAATTGAGGCGCGCAACAGAGGTGAATTAGAGAGCCTCGATGCGCAAAACTATGCAAACCCGCTTCTCTGGTGGAGATCGGAAGACAACCCTCCGCTCTCCGTATCTGAATCCATGGATGTAGTCTTTGCGCGCAATGCCGGGCAGGTTATCTACCACCTTTTGCAAGGCAGAGAAAAAAAACCCGTACCTGACCTAAATCCTCTTACGGGACTGCCTGCAAACAAGGCGGTATTCAACGATCTCCGGCAAATATCAAATAAACCCCGAACCGCCGCATGTTATCTGGACCTGACGGATTTTAAACCATATAACGAAGTTTACGGTTTCACATCGGGAGACAGGGTTATTGCAGGTTTTGCAGATATGCTTTCGGACTGCCTTGAAAAAATATGCGGCAGCGGCGCCTATTTTCTCGGGCATATAGGAGGAGACGATTTTTACGCTTCAGCGCCTGTCGATAAAATAGAAGCTCTTTTTGAAAAAATAAACTCCGCCTTTCTTATACTGAGAGAAAGCTTTTATACTCCGGCAGATAAATCCAGAGGAGAAATAGTAGCTTTCAACAGAAAAGGGGAAAGGGAAAAATTCAGGCTGATGGGCATTTGCGGCGTAGCTTTTTCACCGGCATCTGAAAATATTTCTTCTCCCGAAAGAGCTGCCGCCTTTGCCACATACCTCAAAGAAACAGCAAAAAGCCTGCGGGTCTCGGATAATGTTTTCATAACTCCTTCTCAAATAGATTTTATCCCCGGAGGACTCGTTAAGTTTTCACTCAATACCCGCATTCCCCTTGCCCGAAGGAGAGCTGCAATTGAGGCTATGGGACAGAGCGGTATGGCGCACTACGGAAGGTCACTTATTCAGATATATGAGCAATCCTGTGAAGTTATGGTAAGAAAAAGCGTTCTCTATTCCTTGGGCCGGCTCAGGTTTCTCCCGGCCCTTAATCTGATAACCGAGGCACTCAATGACGTTAATCCTCATATAAGAACCCGGGCAGTTGAGGCCCTGGGGAATATAGGGGGCGCCGGCGAGGTGGAACGAATAGGAGAAATGCTTTCCGACCCTAACCGGTATACGGCAATTATGGCGGCAAAATCACTAGGACATATCGGTCATCCCGATGGACTTAAATATTTAAAAAACCTGCCCGAAAACGCCTCACGATGGCTTAAGATGGAGGCTGCCCACTCCAGATGTATACTTAGAGATTATGACGCGCTGGAGTTGCTTGAAAAAATGCTTAAAGACCTTAACTACATACTCAGAAAAAAAGCCTCTTTGACAATTTCGTTTATAAAGACGCCAAGAGCCCTGGAAATATTACTTAAATATTTTTTTCGCGAAAAAAATCCCGATGTGCGAGAATCACAGATTATTTCGGCGCTAAGAATTATCAAAAAGATTGACCCCGGTGAACTTGAGAAATTCTCATTTAAACTCTGGAAAATGTACCGAAAAACTCCAGATAAACTAAAAGCAGCTTTTCTTTCGGCAGCAGCGAGAACCGGTTCGAAAAAATTCATAAAGGAGGCGGAAAAACGAAAAGGATCCCTGTCGGGTGAAGTGAGAAGAGAGGTTACGGGGGCTTTAGCGTTTTCTGGCGATCCTGGACATCGCGAATATGTTCTAAGCCGCCTTCAGGATGAGTGCGCACCGGCACGGGAAAAGAGTGCCGAGATACTGGGAGAAATGAAAAACCTTTCATGCATTGAAGGACTGAGGCAGGCCCTCAAGGACAGGAATTCCGGCGTACGCAAGACAGCAGCCCGGTCTATAATAAGGCTTGTAACAGAGAATAATGAACCCTGAAAAAACAAAACTGATATGTGGAGTCATTTTTAACAATGAAGTTTCACCGGGGTTAATAAGAAAAACCCTTGAAAAAAAACTCGGCCCCATTGATTTTGAAAGCAGCGTTCTGGATTTCACCTATACCGATTATTACACCCCTGAGATGGGGACTCCGCTTAAAAGAATTTTTTACGCATTCCGCAGGCTAAGAAACGCAGACGGCCTTTATAAAATAAAGATTAAAACAAATCGCATAGAAAGGATGTTCACCAAAACCGGCAGGCGCAGGGTAAATATTGATCCGGGATATCTTACCCCGGCAAAACTTGTACTCTTTTCCACTAAAAATTTTAGCCACCGGATATATATGGGTAAATCAATATTCTCAGAACTGACCCTTAGGTACGAAAAAGGAGAATTTACTTCGCTTCCCTGGACTTTCCCGGATTATTCAACCGCCTCTTACAGCCGTATTCTCCATGCAATAAGGGATCTTTATACGAAACAGGTTAAAAATGGGGATTAAAATTGTAACAACCCATTCGGGAGCCGATTTTGACGCCCTTGCATCGCTGCTTGCAGCAAGTAAGCTCTACCGAGACGCTTTTGTTTTCCTTCCGGGTTCGCCCGAAAGGAAAGTCAGGAACTACCTTGAGACAGAAAAATTTCCAGGAAAACTTTGCCAGTTCCGTGAGATAAAAAATAAAACCGTTGACCTTCTTGTAGTCACAGACACGCGCCACGCATCCAGAATAGGCAGAATAAAAGAACTCATTGACAAAAACACCCGCATACACCTGTATGACCATCACCCCGAAACAGAGAAGGATATGAATGGGGAAATAAACGAAAAAAAGAAATACGGGGCAACTACCACCATAATGGTTGAAAAACTTAAACAAGAGGCAATACCGCTGAGCCCTCACGAGGCCACTCTGATGACAATGGGGATATATGAGGATACCGGGTGCCTGACTTACCCTATGACAACCCCTGAAGACCTTATGGCTGTATCGTATCTTCTGACCAGGGGAGCGGACCTGAGCGTTGTCTCTTCGCACGTAATAAATACTTTGACAGAAGAGCAGGTTATGATCCTTAATACCTTCCTTCAGAACAAGGAAATATTTAAACATCCGCAGGGAACTATTGCTTTTGTCAGCGCCAGCCCGGAGAAATATGTTGAAGACCTTTCTGTTGCGGTCCAGAAAGCCGCAGAAATACTCAAACCTAGGGCTATTTTTGCCCTTGTAAAACTTGAAAGTAAAGTTTTATGCGTTATGCGCTCTGACGGCAGGAAGTTTAATGCGGGTAATATACTCAAAAACTTTGGAGGGGGAGGGCACCGCACAGCGGCCAGCGCAATATTTGAGGATACTTCTATAGCGGATGTAAAAGAGAAAATACTTAAATTTCTGAAGCAGAAAAACATAGGCAGTGAATTTTCCATATTAAAACCTCCCGTAAAGGTGATTCCCGAAAATGATACGGTACTTGAAGCTTACAGGGCCCTGATACATATGGGTTGGGATTTTGCGCCAGCAGGCAACGAGGCAGGACTGCTCCGGGGGATAATAGAAAAGGATGACCTTGAAAAAGCTATCAGGCACGGCCTTGCCAACCATCCCGCAATAGAGTTTATGCATACCGGAATTGTAACGGTTGACCGCGAAGACAGAAAAGAAATAATGCGGAAATTCGCCGATACAGGCAGCCCATTCGTAATAATAAAAAAAGACGGGAAGATCAAGTCCTTTGCCGCTAGAAACCGGCCCATTGAGGTAAAGGATAATAAGGCAAAGCAGTCAAACCTCAGAAAAATGCTGGAAAAACTTCCGGAAGGTGTTTATAAAATACTTGACGTCTCGGCCGGAATCGCACTACGGGAAGGTATATCAATATACTGCGCCGGCGGAATGGTGCGTGATATTCTTATGGGAATAGAGCATAAGGATGTCGATATCGTAGCGGAAAAGAACGGCATTGAGTTTGCAAAAAAACTGGGCGCAAAACTCGGGGGAAGGGTTCACTCTCACAAAAAATTTAACACGGCAGTGATAGACCTTCCGGACAGGAAGATAGATATCGCCACCTTAAGAAAAGAGTACTATACCCTGCCGGCAGCTCTGCCTGACATTGAAACAGGAACCCTGCTCCAGGACCTTAAGAGGAGGGATTTTACAATTAACGCTATGGCAATGCAGTTAAGCCCTGAAAAAGATTTTGGCCGCCTGATAGATTTTTTCGGGGGGAAGAAGGATATAGAAGAGGGGGTTATAAGAATACTATACCCCTTGAGCTTTGTTGAAGACCCCACAAGAATATTCAGGGCAGTGAGGTTCAGTAAAAGATTCGGATTCAGGATAAGTTCCGAAACTATGAAACAGATAAAAAAGAGTATACATATGGAGATTCATCTCGGCCTTTCCTCTGACAGGGTAAAAGAAGAGATACTCAATATAATGAACGAAAACAATCCGCATCGGATATTTAAAACTCTATACAGTTTGGGAGCCCTTGATTATCTGCACAGAGACATAAAAATAACCCCGGAAATATCATCTCTGCTCAAAAAGCTTTCCGGGACTGCAGATTACATAGCTATGATATCGGTTCTTCTTAAAGAACTTCCGGAAGAAGAAGGACTCTCTGTGCTGAAAAAATTCAATTTTTCAAAAAAATATATCGAGACTTACCAGCAGCTTAAAAGAAAACTTAAAGAAGCTGAAAAAATACTTGAAGTTTCAATAAGTCCCGCGCGCATCTATAAAACCTGCAGCGTTCTCACGGAAAGCGCCCTTGAAATACTCCTCAATTCCGATGATCCCCGGGTCAGAAAAAATGTGCGGCTTTACAAAAATAAACTAAAGGGGATAAAACCTCTGACAGGAGGAAAAAAACTTATGGAAATGGGGTATAAACCCTCCCCGCTGCTCTCTGAAATAACCAATACTCTGAAAGCGGCAAAGCTGAACGGAAAAATAAAGACAGCCGGAGAAGAAGAATTATTTATAAAGGAAAACTTCCCTAGGAGTTGAATTTTAATGAAAATAAGCTTATGTATATAAAATGAGCAGAAAATTAATCGTATCAGCAATAATCTTTGCCTGCTGCCTCTCCTCTCCTTTAGCAGCTGCCGGCGAATATGATGCGATAGGATGGCAGTTAGCTGAATCCTCAGCTGCATGGACTGCCAGAAAAGGCCATCAAGTTCTTGTTTTCAATGATGAGCTCTTTCTTGTAGCCGGGAACGATTCGACAACAAAAAATGATGTCTGGAAATCAACGAATGGTTGGAGTTGGAAAAAAATAGAACAAGATCCTGAAAATCCTTTCCTTCCAATCCGCAGTGATTTTCAGGCGCTTGAATTCGACAACAGAATATTGATACTCGGCGGTCTTCCTGAACTTAACGATATATGGTCATCAACGGACGGATTCAAGTGGACACAGGAAACCTCATCAGCAGCATGGTCTGAGAGAAATAGTTTTCAGGCTGTGGTTTTCAATGATAAAATCTGGATTATGGGCGGAAGAGAAGGAACAACAAGATTTAATGATATATGGTCATCTACCGATGGCGTTAAATGGAGTTCTGCCACCATTAAAGGTGATTTATGGTCCATGCGTTCAGGACATCAAACGCTGGTTTTCAATGATAAAATCTGGGTATTAGGTGGCTATGACGGAACCAACAACCTTAATGACTTATGGTATTCATCAGACGGGAAGAAATGGGAAGAAATAACTCCTTCGCCTGCCTGGCCCGGAAGAGAAGGACATCAGGCACTTGTCTATGATGATAAGATGTGGATTATAGGCGGTAGAGACAATGATGGAAACTACTTATCCGATATATGGTACACCAAAAACGGTGTAGCTTGGTCAATGGCATCAAATGGAATATTTCCGGGAAGGACCTATCATCAGGCAGTTGTTTTCAGGGATGAAATATGGGTTCTTGGAGGAGAAATAGACGGACCGGAATATATAAATGATATATGGATTACAATATACCCGCCCAGAGCTCTGGGTTTTTCGGGGACCGGAATTACAACAGAGTCTATTGAGTGGACATGGAAAATGCCACTAAGCTGGAGCGAGGACGAACCCAACAGCCCTGAAGACAGCGGGTATTTTTTTAGAATTACCGGACCCGGTAAAGATTTAGTGATTCCGATGTCTTGGGAAAACTATATATGGTTAACAGAAGGGCTGGATCCACTGACTGAGTATAAGGTTGACTTACAGTTATATTACAGCACGGGAAGTGTGAGACATTATTTAAAGCCAGTTCCAGCTTTTGCATCTACACTTTCTACCCCACTGACAGAGCCTGATTTTTTTATTGACCCGAGGGTAAAACCGGTTCCGGGCGCCACCAGGGCCGTTATAAAATGGCAGGCCGTGGCGGGAGTTACGCATTACAGGATTGTCAGGGACGGAAATTTAATAGAAGAGCAATATAAGCATTCTAACCCTCCGGAAATAGTTTCCTATACCGATGCAGGGCTGAAACCTTCAACGAACTACACTTATAAAATATTCCCGCTCAATAAAGATATGAACTATGACGAATCATCCCCGCTTAAGATAACGATAATGACAACCTCGGAAAATCATTACAAGCCGTCACATAAATTCATAACTCCTTCACAGCGCAGCGTCAGTTTCGGAGAAAACGCCAAAGAAGTAATTATAACCGATATCCGAGGACGGACTGTTGCAAGACTGAAACAGCGGGACCCGTTTATTGAATGGACGCCTGACGATGAGGTCAGGGGCTCTCTGGAGAGCGGTATTTACATATACCAGGTAACGACAAGAGACGGGGAAACAAAGAACGGAACGATAGTGATAGCAAGATGATTAAGTTTAAGAAAACATTTCTTATTTTCTCCTTTTTTATACTCTCCGGAGCTGCAGTTTCGGAATCGGCCTTTATCGGACCGCTTCCCGGCAGTAGAGCGGCGGGTAAAGGAGGAGCTTTTGTTGCGGGGGCCGACGATGCTTCAGCTTCAGCCTGGAATCCGGCCTTACTGGTTTCCGTGAAGAGGACCGAAGCAATGGCGGAATATTACAAGCCTTTTGCAGGCCTTGACGGAGTAAATCTTGCAAACGGCTATGCTTCACTTGTTTACCCCGGATGGGATTTCGGAACCGCGGGTGCTTCGTGGAGCTATTTTTACGGGGACGGCTATTATACGGAAAGCGTTTTTATGGTAAGCGGAGCTCGGACTGTTTACGGAGACCTTGATGCGGGAATTAATTTAAAATACCTCTACAGGGGATACGACTGGGGAGACCTGGAGGATCCGATTGTGAAAAAAGGTGACGGAGCCGGCGCTTTTACTTTTGACCTCGGAACTTCATACAGACATAATTCCCGCCTGCGCAGCGGCCTTGTCCTGAGAAATTTTCTTTCCGCTGACGTAGGAGTCCAGAAAACAGATAATGTTCCTTTTGAAGTTTCAGCCGGCCTTGCATGCTATGCCGGTTCAGTAGGGGGGTTCTCCGAGATTATACCCGAAATTTCACTTAACTACAGGGACCAGAGCTGGGGAGATGCTGCCGATAAAATTAATTATGCCCTAGGAGTCGAAGGATGGACCGAAGGAAGAGTTTTCGGTCTGCGATGCGGCATAAACAGCTTTGAAGCGGCTTTGGGAGGCAGCTACCTTGTCAATATTAGGGGAATGCTTGTAAGGTTTGATTATACTGCCCTTTTTCCGTTTACCGATATAGTCTCCCATGCCGGCCATCACAGGTTTTCTCTTTCAATAAAAAATTTCTGACCCTTCTGTCTGTAAAAAATTGACATTTACATCAAAAATCAGTAGATTTTAACAGTATGCAATACTACAGAATATTATACCAGAGCCTGGTTGTTCCGCTGTCTCTTTTAATGGGGGAGTTTATTCATCTTCTTCCATTGTGGATAGTTTTGTTTTTCTTCTCGGTTGTAATGCACGAGATTGCGCACGGTTATGCGGCGCTTAAATGCGGAGACGACACTGCAAGTTTAATGGGTAGGCTGACGCTTAACCCTATTCCACATATAGATCCGGTCGGGACAATACTTCTTCCTCTTATGCTTATTATATTCAGGGCAGGAATTATTTTCGGATGGGCGAAACCCGTTCCGATAAACCCTTATAATTTTTACAACTACCGTGATGGAATGATAAAAGTTTCTCTTTCAGGCGTTATGACTAACTTTGCCATTGCAACGCTGCTGGCTGCTTTTGTTTATATTATTAACATCACCGGACTCCAAAACACTGCAGCCGGTGCAAATATAATAGTTTTGCTGACGGCAACCGCTTCAATTAACATAATCCTGGGGGTATTTAACCTTGTTCCCATACCACCCCTGGACGGTTCCAACTTTCTCAGCGTTATACTCCCTGACGATCTGGCCCGGAAATATGAAAGTATAAAACCGTACGGGTTTTTCATAATTATTTTTCTTTTTATGCTCGGTATTCTGGGCTTTGTAATAATGTTTTTCGGAAACATTATATACCGACTGCTTTTTATGGGGCTTCCGCTTTAAAATGTCCGAAAGAAAAGTCATACTTAGCGGAATGCGACCAACAGGAAGGCTCCACCTTGGAAATTACCTGGGAGCTCTTCAGAACTGGGTAAAACTTCAGGACGAGTACCAGTGTTTTTTTGAGATAGCGGACTGGCATGCTCTTATGAGTGATTATAAAAACCCCTCGGACGTGTGCGAATTCGGCTTTGATATGGCCTGCGTATGGCTTGCCGTAGGGCTTGATCCTGAGCGCTGCGTTATCTTCCGCCAGTCAGATGTCAAAGAGCATCTTGAATTATTTTTTATTCTATCTACCATTACGCCTCTCGGCTGGCTGCAGAGATGCCCGACATACAAGGAGGCTCTTGAAAACCTTAAGGAAAGCGAAGAGATAAGGAATTATTCCTTCCTCGGCTATCCGGCTCTTCAGGCTGCGGATATTGCACTTTACAGGGCTAACTTCGTACCGGTAGGAGTAGACCAGCTCCCCCACCTTGAGTTTACCAGGGAACTGGTACGGAGATTTAATCATCTCTATAAAACGGATATCATGGTAGAACCGAATGAAATTTTAAATAAGGTTGATAAACTCTCCGGAACCGATGGACGTAAAATGTCAAAAAGCTACGGAAACACCATATACCTCACGGAAGAAGAAAAAGACATAAAAAAGAAGATAAACTCCATGGTTACAGACCCGGCCCGTATTCATCCGACCGATAAGGGTCATCCGCAGGTATGTACCGTTTTCAACTATCAGTCTATCTTTTCAGAGGATGAAAAAGACGAGATTGAAAAAAAGTGCCTGGAAGGTAAAATAGGCTGTGTTGAATGTAAAAAAATACTCAACGAAAAGCTTTCCGGACTAATCACTCCTATAAGGGAAAAATACAAGGAATTCAAGAAAAATCCGGAAAAAGTTAACAATATACTTGAAGAAGGCAACCGGCAGGCGGCCGGGCAGGCCTGCAAAAACCTGGCTGCCTTTAAAAAAGAAATGGGTTATGGCTAACCCTCAGCCCAGCAATGACAGTTCCGCCCGTAATGAAATATTTGAAGGGTGGCGCGTAGAACTTGAAACTTTTGAAGGGCCCCTGGACCTTCTTCTGCATTTAATCAGGAAAAAGAATCTTGACATATACGATATCCCTATAGCCGAAATAACCGAGGAATACCTTAAGTACATCGACCTCATACATCATCTTGATATAGACAGGGCCGGGGAATTTCTTGAAATGGCTTCATACCTGATGAGAATGAAGTCAAAGATGCTTCTTCCTGTAGAAGAAACTGCAGAGGACGGAGAAGAAACCGCTGAAGAAATGAAAATGCGGCTTATTGAGCGCCTTACCGAGTACAGAAAATTTAAGGAATCAACGGATTTTTTTCAGGCAAGGGAACAGCAGTTTGACGGTGTAGTCGGCCTTAAACAGTATCCGGTAAACGAGTTCGGACATGAAGTTGAAGCCACACTCTTTGATCTTGTAGATGCATTTCAAAAGCTTGTTGAAAGGGCTACTACGGAAGTCAAGGACATTATAGCCGAAGAAATATCCGTAGCCGAAAAAATAAGAGATATACTTTCAGCTGTTGAGAAAGTAAAACGAGTAAAAATTCAGGACCTGGCCGGAGAAAAACCATCTTTAATGGAGCTTATTGCTCTGCTTCTGGGTGTACTTGAACTTGTAAAGTCCTCACAGGTGAGGGCTATTCAGAAATTCAGGTTCGGTGATATATACATAGAGAAAAGATAAGTGGAAAAAACAGAACTTAAAAATATTGTTGAGTGCCTTCTTTTTGTTTCTTCAAAGCCGCTGAGGGTTGATAAGCTAGCTGCCATCGTGGAGGTGCCAAGAGAAGATATCGAAGAGTCCCTCCAGGCACTTACCCTTGAATATTCTTCCGGAAACCGTCCTGTTTTCATACAGGAGGTCGCAGGCGGCGTCAGAATAGCTTCCCGCCAGAAATACGGGCCGTATGTCAAGAAACTGTTTGAAGGGCGCCTGACATATAATTTATCAGCGGCGGCCCTTGAAACTCTTGCGATTATTGCTTACCGCCAGCCGGTAACCATGCAGGATATAGAACAGATAAGGGGTGTTTCCTCTTCAGGTGTTGTAAGAGGCCTTCTGGAAAAACGCCTCATAAAACTGGCAGGAAGGAAAGAAGCCCTAGGCAGGCCTCTCCTCTATAGAACAAGTGAAGAATTCCTGGAGTATTTCGGCCTGCAGTCTCTCTCTGACATTCCTCCACTTGAGGAACTCGGGATAGAAGAAGAAGTAGAAGGTCTGGCCGCCGGGAAGCAGGAAGAAAGTCATGTGGAGGTTGCTGAAGATAATGAAAGAAATACGTAAGAAAATAGATAATATAGATACTCAACTGGCTGATTTGCTTGACAAAAGGGCTGATCTGGTCAGAGAAATAGGAAAAATGAAGAAAGATTCCGGTGAACCTGTATTTGCACCTGGACGGGAAAAGAAGATTATAGAGAAAATCCTGACGGCATCAGAAACGGAAAGAGGGCTTCCGGCACATGCAAAAATTAATATTTTCAGCGAAATAATGGCTGCATGCCGAGCCTTGCAGAAAGAGCTGAGAATAAGTTTCCTCGGCCCGGAGGCCACATTTACCCATCAGGCGGCTGTGCAGCAATTCTCTGACTACTGCATATATCTGCCCGCTTCTACTATAAGGGGAGTATTCAGAGAAGTTGAAAATAAAAGGGCTGACTACGGCGTTGTACCGGTTGAGAACTCAAGCGAAGGCATAGTTTCGCACACTCTTGACATGTTTTTTGATTCCGAATGCAAAATATGCGCGGAAATGCTTATGAAAATATCCCATAATTTGCTCTCTAAAGAAAAAGATTTAAGCGATATAAAAACGGTTTATTCAAAGGACCAGGCACTGGCCCAATGCAGCATCTGGCTGGAAGAACATCTTCCCGGAGCCAGCTATGTTGAGGTTTCTTCAACTGCAGAAGCGGCCAAAAAGGCGGCTTCCGAAAAAAACGCGGCGGCTATTGCGTCTATAGCGGCAAAAGATGTTTACGGGCTGCAGCTGCTTGAAGAAAACATAGAAGATGCAAGTGAAAACATAACACGTTTTTTTGTTATCGGCAGAGATTACACACCCCCGTCGGGAGACGATAAGACATCGATAATGTTTTCAATAAAGGATAGAGTAGGGGCGCTTCACGACATGCTGGCACCCTTCAGGAAAAACTCAATTAACCTTACAAAAATCGAATCCAGGCCTTCAAAGATAAAGGCATGGGAATATTTATTCTTTATAGATATGCAGGGGCATATAGAAGAGGAAAAAGTTAAAAAAGCCGTAAACTCCCTTGAAAAAGACAGCGTTTTTCTCAAGGTTTTGGGTTCCTATCCTCTTGCCAAAAGCCTTTCCGGAGAAAACCCGCAGAAAAACCAATGAGCCTTCCCGCCCTCAGAAAAGGAATAGATAAACTGAGCCCCTATACCGCCGGGAAAGGCATAGAGGAGATCAGGAAGAAATATAATCTTGAGGAGGCATTAAAACTTGCCTCCAATGAAAATCTCTGGGGAACATCGGAGGCAGCGCGCCTGGCCATAGAGAGAGAGCTTGATAAAATTAATATATACCCGGATCCGGGTGCAAAAACGCTTACGGAGGCCCTGGCCGAAAAGCATTCTGTAAACCCGGAGAATATAATAAACGGTAACGGTACCGATGAAATAATTGAATTGGCCGCAAAGGCTTTCCTGGACAGGGGAGACAGTGTTGTTACTGCTTCCGGGTCATTTGTTCGCTATAAAATGGCGGCAATGCTTATGGGATGCAACTGCGCCGAGGCACCCAGGAAGGATCATAGAATATCGGTAGATGCTTTGTGCGCTGAAATGGACTCTTCCACAAAACTTATATTTATTGATAATCCATCAAACCCACAGGGAACCTATATCACAGGAGAAGAGATAGAAAAGATTATAAATAATATTAAAAACACCGGAATAAACGCCTTACTTGTAATTGACGAAGCTTACTACGAATATGCAGAAAGCGAACCGGGTTACAAAAGCGCCCTTAATTATTTAAACTCCGGCATCCCCATAATGGTACTTAGGACTTTTTCCAAAGCGTACGGACTTGCCGGGTTAAGAATAGGTTACGGAATATCATCTCCTGAGATAATTTCGGCTCTGGGAAGAGTAAAACCTCCTTTCAACACAAACCGTCTTGCCCAGGCCGCCGCGACGGCAGCGCTTACCGATACCGCGTTCATAAGAAAAACAGTAGAGGAAACTAAAAAAGAAAAAGAATTTCTCTACGCAGAATTTAAGAAACTGGGATTTGAGAGCGTACCGTCTGCTGCTAACTTCATACTGACCAAGGTAGGTGAAGAGTATGCAGAAGAAATCTGCGCTTTTCTCGAAAAAAAGGGGATTATTGTAAGGCCGCTGGCCGGATACTACTATCCCGGATATTTAAGGTTTACTATAGGGACGAGGCCGCATAATGTAAAACTTCTGAAAGCAGTTAAAGATTATTTTGCCTCAGGGAAACAGTAGGGTTATTTAAGAAAGGAGAATATGTAAAGTGATACTTACGCTAAAAAACACCGCCACAGAAAAACAGATACAGGAAATAGAGGAAAGGATAAAGCAGCTTGGCTGCGTTCCTGAAATTTCAAAAGGAGAAGAGAAAGTAATAATACTGGTCAAAGGGGAACACGCAAGCGTCCATAAAGATATATTTGACGCCTATTCTGCCGTCGATTTCATAACGGTAATATCCGAACCGTACAAACTGGTATCTAAGCACTGGAAAGAAAAACATGTTGTTGATGTATGCGGGATAAAAATTGGAGAAAAAAAGATTCCGGTAGCCGGCGGCCCCTGTTCGGTGGAGAGCTATGAATCAACGCTTGAAATAGCAAACCTCATAAAAAAATCCGGCGCTGTATTTTTAAGAGGCGGAGCTTACAAGCCGAGAACCTCGCCGTATTCCTTTCAGGGAATGAGGGAAGAAGGACTGAAAATACTCCAGGAAGTAAGCCGTAAGACAGGCCTTAAAATCATAACCGAAGCTATGGACATAAGCCAGATAGAATATGTGGAAAAATATGCTGATGTAATACAGATAGGTGCGCGCAATATGCAGAATTTTGAACTTCTTAAAGCCTGCGGAAAGTCTTCCAAACCGGTTCTTCTGAAAAGAGGGTTTTCCAATACTGTAACAGAACTTCTCATGAGCGCCGAATATATTGCTTCAGAGGGGAACACCGACATAATACTCTGTGAGAGGGGAATCAGAACTTTTTCCGACCACACAAGGTTTACCCTTGACATATCTGCTGTCCCTGTGCTTAAGAAGATGTCAAACCTTCCCGTTGTTGTAGACCCATCACACCCGGCTGGGAAAAGAGACCTGGTTGAGCCTCTGACCCTGGCCTCCGTGGCTGCCGGAGCGGACGGGCTTCTTATAGAAGTACATACCGACCCGGAACATGCCGCCTCCGACGGAGCACAGACAGTTAACCCGGAGCAATTTGAAGAGATAATGAAAAAATCCGCCAGGATAGCTGCCGTGGTGGGAAGGACTCTGTGAAGTATAAAAAAGTTTCAATCCTGGGAGTAGGACTTATAGGGGGATCGTTAGGCAGAGACCTGCTAAAAAAGGGACTGGCCGGAGAAGTCGCCGGATGGGGCCGCTGCCAACAGCGACTTGACAAAGCAGTTAAAGCAGGAGCCTGCAGCAGCGCAGTCACTTCAATGATGGAAGTGCTCAAAGGTGCTGACGTAGTAATACTCTGCACTCCGGTTGAGATAATTGCAAAACATTTAAGGGAAATAGGACCCCTTGTAAAAGAAGGAGCTCTTCTTATGGATGTTGGGAGCGTAAAGGAATCTATAGTAGACACAGCGGCCGGTGCCGGCCTTATAAGCGCGGGTAAAGAATTTGTCGGCACCCACCCCATGGCAGGATCCGAAAAATCCGGAGTAGAAAGCTCTCGGGAAGGACTTTTCCGCGGGGCGCCATGCATAATAACTCCACATAAAAAAAATTCACCTTCCGCAATTGAAAAGGCTGTTCAATTCTGGAAGGAACTGGATGCTAAAGTAATACAGATGACTCCCGCCCAGCATGACCTTACGGTGGGTTTTGTAAGCCACCTGCCGCACATAGTCTCAACAGTTCTTTCTAAAGTCTGCGGGGGTTCCCTGGAAAATATTGAAGATGCCGCAATAGCGGCAGGGCCGAGTTTCAGTGACCTTACAAGGATTGCAGGTGCATCGCCTCAACTGTGGTCCCAGATTTACCTTCAAAACAGAGACCAGGTTCTCAAGGCTGTGGATGAGTTTCTAAATTCGCTAAAGGATTTCAAGAAAATACTGAAAAAAACAACAGAGAAGAGGTTGAGCGTTTTATAGAGGAAGGCGTACGCTTAAGGAACAGGGAAAACCAGGGAGAATAAGAAAATTTCAGAAAAACTAAAAACAATCAGTCCCGCTGTAAGGATTTCCGGGAAGATCCGGGTAAGCCCGGATAAATCCATATCACACCGAGCTGCAATTTTTTCCGCACTGGCAAGCGGACGCTCCCGGATTAAGAACTTCTTAAAGGCAGAAGACTGCCTGAATACACTCAGGGTTCTGAAGAAACTGGGTGTTCGGATAGAAGAAGAGGATGACGGAACCCTTATTGTAGACGGAGAAGGGCGAAGTTCACTTAAAAAACCTCACGGCAAACTGAATTTCGGCAACTCTGCAACGGGAATGAGACTGATGGCCGGGGTACTTGCCGGACAGAATTTTCCTTCTACTTTGACCGGGGACAAATCTCTTTCGGGAAGGCCTATGCAGCGTATAACTTCACCCCTCACAAAAATGGGAGCAGATGTGACCGCGCGCGAAGGGTTCTATCCTCCCTTGAAAATAAAACCGGCAACTTTAAAGAGCATTGATTATACAACGCCCATTCCCAGCGCGCAGATAAAATCCTGTGTTCTTCTTGCCGGACTCTTTGCTAATGGAAAAACTTCGGTTACCGAAGAGTATAAATCGCGTGACCATACCGAAAGAATGATGAGATACTTTGAAATACCGGTAGATATAAACGAAAACACCGTTTCTGTAACAGGCGGCGTTAACTGGCCCGGCAAATCAATAACAATTCCGGGAGATTTTTCTTCCGCAGCTTTTTTTATTGCCGCGACCCTTCTTCTTGAAGACAGCCGCCTGCTAATAAAAGATGTAAATCTTAATCCAACACGTACCGGTTTTATGAACGCAGCAATGAAAATGGGCGCGGAGATTCAGATTTTAAATGAAAAGACCATATGCGGAGAACATGCCGGTGACATTGAAATTAAAAGCAGTCACCTTAAAGGAATAAGAATTTCAGGTGCGGATATCCCGGCAGTCATAGATGAAGTTCCTCTTCTAGCACTGCTTGCCTCAAAAGCCTCCGGAAAAACTGTAATCGAAGACGCCGGAGAGCTGAGAAAAAAAGAAACAGACCGTCTTCATGCAACTGCAACCCAACTCAACAATATGGGAGTAAACATAGATGAACAAGCTGATTCCCTGATAATAACCGGCAACCCCGGCGCCTTAAGAGGCTCGCGTGTTGACAGTTATGAGGATCACCGGATAGCTATGATGCTTTCGGTTGCCGCGCTGGCTGCTCACGGCGACACTTTCATAGAAAAAGCGGATTGTGTAAATGTTTCTTTTCCGGATTTTTATTCAATTCTTGAGGAATGCATTGAAAGATAGGGTTATTATTACCATAGACGGACCGGCAGGCGCCGGCAAAACAACCATAGCCAAAAAGGTTGCCGGCAGATTGGGTTTCCGATACATAGATACCGGGGCAATGTACCGGGCAGCAACACTTAAGGTTCTGGAGTCAAAGATCCCCTTTAACAATACGGAAGAAATCGCAAAGGCTGTTAACAAAAGCGAGATTTCTCTGGATTTCTCCGGAGATGAAATGCAGGTTTTTCTGGATGGAAAAGATGTCAGTGAAAAAATAAGGAGCGAAGAAGTTACAGAAAACACATCACTGATAGCAGCTATGGGCCCTATACGTGGAAAACTTGTGGCGATACAGCGCAGCAGCGCGGAAAAATTCAAAAAAGCAGTTTTTGAAGGAAGAGATACCGGAACGATTGTTTTTCCCGACGCCGACCTTAAAATTTATCTTGATGCGGGAATACTCCAGCGCGCCCAACGACGCTGCAGGGAAATTGAAAGCCGGGGGGAAACAGTAGATCTGGATAAACTGCAGCGGCAGATAAAGGAAAGAGACAGAAAGGATTCCTCCCGGGGTATTGCTCCTTTAAGAGTGCCGGAAGACGCAGTAATAATAGATTCAACCAGTATGACAATAGAGCAGGTAACGGATAAAATCGTTGAACTTCTGGATCAGTAAGTATTTCTCATATATTATCTTTAAGCTTTTTTACCGGTTGAAAATAAACGGCCATGATAATCTGCCATCCAGCGGCGGCTATATACTGGCCGCAAACCATAACTCCCTGGCAGACCCTCCTCTTGTAGCTGCTGCTGTAAAAACAAAACTTAACTTTATGGCTAAAGAAGAACTTTTCCGTATTCCTTTTTTCGGATCATTCATACGCAACGCAAATGCTTTTCCGGTTAAGAGGGATGTAACTGATAAAAAAGCAATAAAGAGGTCCCTTAAAATACTCAGGAGCGGAGAAAGGCTTCTTATTTTTCCGGAAGGCGGAAGATTTGACTCGGGAAAAGCTTTAACGGGCATATCATACCTTGCCCATAAAACAGGCGTACCTGTAATTCCTGTTGGGCTGGTCAACAATTATGATTTTCATCTTCTGAAACGAATATATGTAAACATTGGACTACCCGTAAATTTCGAGAAACCTCCGCATAAAAAATCCCAAAAAAAGGAATACGATTTTTTTGCCTCACATATACTGAAGGAAATTTATAAACTGTCCGCCAATACCGTATAACTTTTTTGTCTTAAAATATATTTATAGTTATAGTCAGTATGAGCAGGGGAGGGCATTACTATGAAAGAAAGACGGGTATCCGGAGAACGCAGAAAAAAACAGAGAAGAAGCGGTGAATGCAGGCGCAAGGAAAATAAAAAGGACTGCTGTGAAAAACGTTCTGGAAAAGACAGAAGAAAAGGCGACAGACGGAGCGGAAAAGACAGAAGAAAGAATTAATCCCGCCAGATCTCTATCTTATAAAAGATGGGTAAACCCCTCCAATATGTCTCTATCTGGCGCTTCACCATAATAGGAAAGGCTTAAGACCGGAAACCTGTATTGACGTGCAATACGGTTTAGCTGTGTCTCACCTATTCTTGTAGGCATACACTCAAAAGGTCCCACCACAACCGCTGCATCTATTTCTTTCTTTTTCCATAAAAGCAGGGGAAGCCCTATCGTCAATGCCGCCTCACCAAGAGGCTTGAGGTCTTTAAGATAATCGCGGGCCTCTTCAAGAATTTCTACCACCGGATGGTCCTCAGGCCAGTCAAGGGCATCGGCAAAAATACCGTATATTTTTCTCTCTATCATTTCCTGAACAGCAGTACCCGCCCTTATTTTAAAGGGATTAGACTTTGGGAGGGTGAGTCCTTGACGGCGAAGCCAGTTTACATAGTTAATCCACTCCCTGAAGGGAGCAAGCTTTATTTTAACACCCAGGCTCTCAAGCTCACCGATCACATTATTATTTGAGAAACTGTTGAGCCGTAGAAATATTTCCCCGGTCACGAGAACAGTCGGCTTATTCATCTTGGAATCATCCCTCAATATTTCCTTAAAGGATTTTGCCGCTTTGCGTGAGAGTTCTTCAATGCCCCACAGGGTTCTCACTCCTTTCCAGCTGCAACTGTTTTTATTAGCAGTCTTTTCAATTTCTGAAAGATATAAGTCAAATATTTTCTGCGTTGAACCTTCATTTTTTTCTTCAGGGCGGATATCAAGAAGAGCGTCCCTCAAAATGTCGGTAAATACGGTAGCCGCCCATGCTTTTGCCATTGAAGGTCCGTTTATCTGCTGGTTGTACCCGGAAACAGAAGATGGAGATATTATTTCAACCCGCTGGCCGAATCCGGCTTTTTCCAGCGCAATACGGAAAAGAAGATGATATTTACCGAACCTGCAGGGTCCATCGGCGCGGGGCATCATGTAATAGTAACTCCCTTCATTATTTTCCAGAAACTTAAGAAGCCCTCCTAGGGTTATTATCATAGGAAGGCACTCTTTACCCGATGTATACCTGCGGCCCAATTCAAGGTGTTCCTTTGTGTCGGGAGGCAGGGCTAAAGCATTTGCTCCTATTGAATTCAATACAGCAGCCGCCGTTGAAGATGTCTCTCCCATGTTCGGGATGAGGATTTTCCCGCCGTTATTCATCGCAGCGGAAACCGTAACAGTAGAGCAAAGGTCTTCAAAATCCGTGTAATCTTCCTTTTCCGGATAGACATAATTCCGTATGCCGTATATGAAAGCTTCAATGCGTGTGTTAAACCCGGCCTGCCCGGTATATGCATCGGATTCAAGTATTGCATAAGGTTTGCCGTGGCATATGTACTGAAAAAAATGAATCAGGAAACTGTCCGGCCCGCAGGAATATACCGACAGCCACAGCGGGTAGACTCCACGGGTTTTCCTTATGTCCTGCGCTGCCTGAAGAAGGTCGCGTCCGTAACCCCAGAAAATACGGTTAAAACCTTTCAAGCCGCTTTTAAACGGATAACATGAGGCCGGTATTGCTACCGCTCCGCTCTGGCGGATTGAATCCGGTATTCCTGATGAAATAAGGGGGGAATTAACTATGTAGGGATGGCCCAGAACAACAACTGCAGGAAGATTATTTTTCTCAGCGAATTCAAGGGCGTTTCTTCCCGTTTCAAGGCAGTCTCTAACGAATGCCTGCTGCGCGGCAAGGCCGGCCCTGAAAGCGGAACGTATAGAAGAAGATGAAACCTTAAGTATTTTTCTCAGCCTGAGAAACTCTTTCAGATTTTTTTTCAGTCCGTTTTTTAAATTGAGAACCGGACTGACAACGCAGCCTGTAAGCCTGGGAGATAGCATATCAGGCGCAGCCTGCGAAAGAGGACAGGCGTAACAGCGTCCTTCGTTATTACTGTTATTTCTGGATGATACCTCCAGAATCTTGGGCAGGAATATAAAATTTTCATTTTCCTGTACTTTTGCCTGACCGGCTACAATCTGGAGCGGAGCGCAGAAAGTTGAATCGCAAAGCCCTGCGCCTTTTTCAATAAGAGACATACCCCAATCTTCTATAATTTTAACCTGAAATCCCAAACTCCTGAAAAAGGCAGCCGAAAAGGGGAGTATTTCTTCTGTTTCCAGCCCGCGCGGTATCCCTACTGTTTCAGCTTTGCCAGAGCCCTTATCCGTATAACTGCGTATAAGCTTCTCCCTTTCCGCAAAAACATCAGGAATCTTTGCAGCAAGAGCTTTTTCTCCGGAAGCGCTTTCAAACTTATCACAGGCGCCGCCCCAGAAAAAAATTTTTTCTTTTCCTGAAAGACTAACCTTTATTCTGTGTATGGTACAAAGGTTTCCGTCTGTACATCCGGTCGTGGAAGTGCACCTGAAGGTTTTTCGCTCTGTTATGCGGCTTTCAAGAAACTGTCCAAAGTCCGGTAAAACCCCGCCGGCAAATTTTCCGCTAAGTTCTTTTGCGGTAAGAACAGCTATACCCAGAGCGCCCGGTGTTCCCGGAGAAGGAGGAACAGTTATTTCTCTTTCGGTAACCGCCGACAGGGCGGCGGCAAGTGCTATATTGGTTGCAGGCTTGCCCTGAAGAAATATTTTTTTGCCGTATTCCCTCCCTCCCTTTACCCGGTTATCGTAATTAAGAACAATTGAATAATACAGGCCTGCCACAATCTCGTCGATAGCTGCTCCTTTACGTTTTACCTCGTCTATCTGCTCCGATATAAATACTGCACAATGCTGGCCAAGATCAACAGCCCTGGGGGCCTGCAGAGCCATTTCACCGAACTTTTCAACATTTTCAATTCCCAGGCAGCTTAACTGTTCCGCAAGGAATGATCCGGTTCCTGCGGAACAAACGGTATTCATACAGGAATCAATAACCCGGCCGGAATCCAGCCTTACATATTTGGCATCCTGTCCGCCTATATCAACAACAGTGTCTACACTGTTGTCGTAAAAATGCGCACCGGCTGCATGGGCTGCAATCTCGTTAAGGACAAAAATATTGTCGCGCTCCTTTTCAGGAAGCGAGGCCTTTATTGCCCCCGAGACAATATCCCGTCCGGAACCCGTAAGCCCTAACGCAGCAACCGAACGGAAAAGCCCGGCCGGAATCTTTTTCAGAAGGGTTTTTGCGGCCTCAATGGGCTGTCCGGACGTTTCTGTATATGATTCAAAAACCGGCCGGCCCCCTTTAATCACTACAAGCTTGCTTCCGGTAGACCCGATATCAAGTCCGGCTATCGTTTCAGAGGGAAGGTCTGTATTTGTCAAGGAAGGTTCCATTCGGCGCACCCTGGTAAGTGCTTCTGAAAGAGGAGGTAGATACTTAAGGGAAGAATCCGTTTTTCCCTCAACACCCGTCTTTTTAGTTTTGCCTGATATTCCCTCAAGCGCTGCTCCGAGCGCTTCAAAGTAAAGATGATTTTCAGGTATTACTATTTTCGTATTTTCCGGCAGATTGCGTTCAATTGCATTTTTTATTCTATTGAGGCCGGCAAGCCCGCCGATCAAAATAAGCAGGGGCTTAATTTCTTTTTTGAGTGCCAGCTCAAGAGCACTTTTTGCTGTTGCGTCCAGTATTCCTGCGGTAACTTCCTCAATACTGTGACCAGTATTCAGAAGGTGTGTAAAGTCCGTTTTCATTGTAACACCGCAGCGTTTTGTAATATCTGTTCCCTCAGCGGCCCCGGCCAGTCTGTCGGCCTGTTCCATAGTCAGGTCGACTCTCCTTAAAATCTGGTCCAAAAAACTTCCTGCGCCGGCAGCGCACCGGGGATTCCGGCTATATTCAGATATTCCCGTACTTTCAATATTAAGTACGGAAAAACCGCCGCCCCCAAGCCTTATGACAGTAAGGTCCCGGTCTGGATATAGGAAGCGGGCTGCTCTTTCCTGGGCCGGGCGTTCAACTATGGAGGGAAAAGGAATATTAGCCCTGAACTTGCCTGTAGCAGTAACAATATCACTTTTTTTAATATTCCATAATTTTTCAAGCTGCTGGAAATGCTTTTCTACTTCCTGTTTATGTGCGGCAAAATATTTATCGCTTATGCGTATGTTTTTACCGTCCGATTCAAGAAGAACAGCCTTGAAGTTGATTTTTCCCGCATCTATTCCTATTAAACGTTTATTTTTATGATTCATATATACCTTCTTTATGAATGATTCTATAGAAAGTCATCGCGCTTGTCAAAATAAGTGTTTCAAAAACCATACACAGTAATTATTGCTACAATCTTCTTGAATAGAAAATCTAAATTTGTATAATTTGGCGTATGACAGCTAATGAAAAAAGAGGACTCACGTGGCAAAAATTTTAAAAAGCCGGCACTGCGGTTTCTGTTCCGGCGTAACGCTTGCAATAAAAAAAGCCCGTGCAGCTGCAGCCGGGGGCAAGATATATACTTTAGGGCCTATAATACACAACCCTCAGGTAGTTGAAAATTTGAGAAGAAATAATATAATAGACAAAAGCAGTTCACCCGCAGGCATAAACTCCGGAAGCTGCGTATTGATAAGAAGTCACGGCATACCTCTCAACACAGAAAGGGAACTGGAAAAGAAAAACTGCCGTATTGTGGACGCCACATGTCCCAAAGTTAAAAAAGCCCAGGAAATTTTCAGCGGGCTGGCTGAGAAATATGGTAAGGTTTTTATTGTAGGCAAAAAAACCCACCCTGAGGTTAAGGGTATTATATCCAGGGTGCCTCTAAAGGGTATTGTTCTGCTGTCCCCGGAAGAGGCAAAAAAAATTAAGCCAGGGAAAAAAGCGGGAATTATAGCCCAGACAACATTCAGACGGGAAGTTTTTTTTGCGACGGTATTTGAAATAATTAAAAAGTTTGACGTGGTTGAAGTTCATAATACTATATGTCAGGAAACTGTATGCCGGCAGGAGGAACTGAAAAAACTCGCGAATAAGGTTGATGTCCTTTTTATTGCCGGCGGCAAAAACAGTTCAAACACAAAAAGGCTTTTTGAACTGGGGTGTGAGATAGTAGACACATACCACGTAGAAACACCGGAAGAGATTAAGCCGTCCCATCTGATGGGCCGGGTAAACATAGGTATAGCGACGGGAGCTTCAACTCCTGTAGAGATTGTGGAAGAACTTGAAAAGAAAATCAAAGAAATAAAAAATCTAAACAAGGAGAATATGTAACGGTTATGGTAGAAAAAAAATTGAGTATGGAGGATGTAGTAAGGCATGTCGAAGAGCAGACAAGCCAGGGACGGGTAATCATTGGTACCATTATTGACATAGATAAGAAAAAAAATGTGGTAATGGTTGACACGGGACAGAAGGCCGAAGGGGTTATAGACCTCGAAGAATTTGAAGGCGAGGAAATAAACGTTGGTGACGAGGTTGAAGTTTATGTCATAAAAAAGAGCCATGACTACGAACACCCGCCCATTCTATCACACAGAAAAGCAAAACTTGAAAAGAAAATTGAGGATATAGAAAAGGCGTTCAGGGAAGAACTTGTCCTTGATGCGAAACTTGAAAAGAAAATAAAAGGGGGAATCATAGCTGATATAGGCGGCGTTAAGGCTTTTATGCCCGCTTCTCTTGTGGGCTATCCTATGGTAAAAGACCTTGATACTGTCGTGGGAGAAACCGTACCGTGCCGTATAATAGATTTTGAACGCGACAAAAAAAATGTTGTCGTTTCCTGGAAAAAAGCGATCGAAGAAGATGTCCGCAGGCAAAGGGAAGAACTCTTTGAACAGCTTTACCCCGGAAAACTTGTAAAAGGTGTCGTTTCCGGAATAAAAAGTTTTGGCGCTTTTGTGGACCTTGGGGGAATAGATGGCCTTCTTCACATAAGTGAACTGTCCTGGGGACATGTTGACCGGGTGGAAGATATGCTTGAAGTAGGACAGGAAGTCGAAGTAAAAATCAAAAATTTCAACCCTAAATCAAACAAAATTTCACTCAGCCTGAAGGATACAATGCCCAATCCATGGGAAGATATCGAAGAAAAATATGCTATTGGTTCGGTTTTTGAGGGGAAAATAACCGGCGTTACTTCCTACGGCGCTTTCGTGGAACTGGAACCCGGTGTCGAAGGGCTTGTCCGGACAGAAGAAATTTCCTGGACAGAAAATGTGAAACATCCTAATTCCGTATTAAACAATGGCGACGAGGTACAGGTAAAAGTAATTTCCATAGAAAAAGAAGGCGAAAAGATGGCTCTCAGCATCAAGCAGACCCAGGCAAACCCATGGGAAGAGATCGCCGAAAAATATCAGGTTGGAAACGTATTTGAGGGAGAGATAACGCATATTACCGATTTCGGCGCTTTTGTTATGATTGAACAGGGAGTGGAAGGGCTCATACACATAAGCGATATAACCTGGGAAAAAGAGATTAACCATCCAGAAGAAACTCTGGAAGTGGGACAGAAGGTCAAAGCAAAAATACTCAATATAGATCCGGACAAGCAGAAGGTTTCTCTGGGCCTTAAACAGCTTGAAGACAATCCTTACAACGATTATCCCGCAGGCTCTGAAATTGAGGCAAAGATTAAGGATGTCCAGCGCGGCGGGGCCTATCTTGAACTTGAAAACGGCCTTGAGGCTTACCTTCACATATCAAACTATGATTCGGAAAGAACCGATGATCTGAGGGAAGTCCTGAATGAAGGTGACGAACTTAAGGCGAAAGTTATAAAAAACGATCCGGAAAAGAAATATATAGAACTCAGCAGGAAAGCCCTCATTGTATCCAAAGAAAAGGAAAACATGGAAAAATACATGGATCCTTCTTCAGGCCAGGGAGCTTCTATTAAAGATATTCTGGGAGATAAATTCAAAGGGTTAAAAAAAGACGAAGAATAACTAAATGAAAAAACTCCATCTTTTTCTCCTGATTTTTTTTTAACTTCACACCATCTTTACGGTGCTTTTCAGCTCAGGAGAGAAAAATTTGACTGGACAGAAGCCCATACACCCAACTTCATAGTATATAATTACATTACCGGAGAGGCAGATCAAGAACTGCTTCTTGACCTGCTAAACCGTCTTGAGCTTATCAGTGATGATATAAGCGATATTCTCAACCTGGAATTCCCGGGTAAAAATGTCGTTTTCATATACAATAACCACACCCATTTCAGACAGAACAGAATAGCCGCTGTAGGTGAAGGAACTCTAGGTTTTGCCGACAAATTTAAAAGCCGCCTTGTAATTCCTTACATGTCGTCTCCTTATGAACTTGAACACCTGATGGCCCATGAATTCACCCATATAGCGCAGTTCGAAGCTCTTTACGGAGGATTCTGGCGTTCCGCACGCCTTATAAAAGGGCTTTCCGGTATGGAACCTCTCTGGATAATGGAGGGTATGGCAGAAACCATAGCGCACGACATCCTTGAAAAAGACTGGACCTCATACGACAGGATGATAATCCGCGACGCCTATCTTTACGACAGGCTTTATACTTTCAGAGAACTTCAGAACTTTGCTCCTCTTTACAAGGATATTTACCTGGGATACAAGCAGGGTCATTCGGGAATGGACTTTCTTGTTGAAAAGGAAGGGCGTAATATTCACCAGCGGCTACTGAAGTCAATGCGCAACAACTTTGACCCTCTGAAGGCTTTCGAAACCGCCGTAACCCAGTTCAGGGACTTAAGAGACTTTAATTCTAAATGGAAAGAATGGCTTGGAGAGCAGGTTGAAGAAGAAATTCAGGGAAGGGACCGCGCTGAAGAAACCTACACCTCACTTCTGAAAGATGACGGCGACACCAGAAATCCCGCACATGTTTCTCCCGGAAGCTTTTATTATGTAAGCGACCGTTGGGGATTAAACGAGATTTATCTGCACACAAAAGGTCAAGACAGAAAAATACTTTCGAATCTTTTTGTATCCGGGGCTGACAATCTTATAACAGGCGACCGCATATATGACAGAATCATAGATTACTGCCCGCAATCAGAAACTCTTGTTTTTGCTGCCAGAAGAAACCAGCGTCCCTATCTGTATATTTATAGCGCTGGCTCCGGCAGTCTTGAAAGAATAGATACAGGCCTTGAAGAAATACGTTCACCGGCCGTTGCCCCGGGCGGAAAAATGATAGCCTTTACAGCAAGGGAAGGATTTAACAGGAATATATATATTTATGATTCGGCTACAGGAAAAACCAGGGCTGTCACAAATGACCGCTACCCGGATTTCGGACCGATTTTTTCTCCAGACGGCAGCAAAATAATTTCCGCCTCAGAGAGGTATTACAAAAAAGACCTCAGAGAAATAGAGATTGAAACAGGCAGTTACACCTGGCTTACCGATACTCCGCACAACGATTTTCATCCTTCCTATGCCGGAGACGATAAAATAATATACATATCCGATAAAAACGGAGTAAACAATATATATTCCCTTAATTCTTCAACTACGGCTTTAAGAGTTACAAATATTGAAAGCGGCGCTTTTTACCCGGTTTCCGCCGGAAACGGCAAAATCCTGGCATCTCTCTATTATGACGGAAAACACAGGGTTTCGGAAATACCTTTTATCGGTGAAGACACAGTTTTGCCCGAGGAGGAAAAAGTATTCACTGACCCTCTTGGAGAAATCGTCATAAGTACCGCTAGCGTCTCAAAGCGGAGGGCTCGCGGAAGATTTTCCACGGATTTCTTTTTTCCCAGCTTCCTTTACGCGACAGATATTGGTTTTGTGGGGGGAGGGGTTATAAGAATGTCTGATTATTTTGCCCATAACACCGTAGAGGCCTACGGCTGGGCCTGGCCCGGTTCTTACGAAACCACTCTTCAATATATTAACAGTAAATATCGACCTGACCTGTTTGTTGCGCTTTCAGCTGACAGAACAGAATACAGGGCAATTGACCGTAACAAGTACAGGCGTACGCGGCTTGGCGCACAGACAGGCTACAGGTATCCGCTGACAAGGTATACGGCATTCACCCATTACTTTCAGGCCTCAAGCCGGGAAGTTCAAAACCTCGATGAGAAAGAAACAACTTCATACCGCAGCGATACTGGAACCGGTTTCATCCTTCAGCGAAATACTGCAATACTGAAACCGTTTCAGGCCATAAGGGGCGGACGTATTTCTGTTGGAGCATACCTTTCCCGGCCAATGGAAAAAGACGGACTTGACTATAATACATATTCTTTATCAGCGGCAAGATACACTCCGCTGAGAAGAAATCTTATCATGGCTAAAAGAGGAGACTTTGTGAAATCCGAAAGAGAAGATGCCAGAAGATACGGACTCGGTGGAACCAGCCTTAGGGGATATTCAAGTAATTCCTTTACGGGAAGGAACGCTGCTGTTTTCAGTACGGAGCTAAGGGCAATGCTCTTTCCCCGGATGAACTGGCACATTCCATTTATGTGGCCGGATATAAATTTATACAGTTTTTCCGCGAAAGTCTTTACCGATGCCGGAACCGCTTTCAATGACAGCAATCCGCCTGATACAGCGGAGAAGTGGGGTTTTTCTTACGGCTTCGGATTCAAACTTAATTTTTATATGCTTCAGCTTGCTCCCGGATTTCTAAGCGTAGAGTTAGCAACACCATATAAGGACAGTGATACCTGGAGAGTATACTGGAGTTTCGCTGCCGGCCATATAGCATGGTAGACGGAGGCAATAACCATTCCCATTCGGATGTAGTAAACACGGCAACTTCGGTCTCTTCCGCAACACTTATATCCCGTGTTCTTGGATATACCAGGGATATGCTTATAGCAAATTTTTTCGGGGCATCAATGGTTGCCGATGCTTTTTTCGTGGCATATAAAATACCTAACCTTCTGCGGCGGCTTCTCGGTGAAGGATCGCTCTCTACATCCTTTATACCGGTATATACAGAATACCTTACTAACAGAACAGAAGAGGAATCACAGAAACTGATTAAGGCGGTTTTCGGCGCTTTTACCGTACTTTTTATAATTCTCACCGTTGCAGGAATAATTTTCGCTCCTCAGATTGTAAGGGTAATAGCCCCGGGATTTGCCGACTCTCACCAGCAGCTTCAGTTGACTGTACTACTGACCAGGATAATGTTTCCATTTTTAATGGCAATAGGGCTTGGCGCAATAACCCTGGGCATACTCAATTCCTGGCGAAAGTTTTTTCTGCCGGCAGTTGCTCCGTCAATGCTCAGCATATCGGAAATACTCTTCATTCTTTTTCTTACTCCTTTTATGGAGCCTCCTATAAAGGCTCTGGCTATCGGAGTTGTAGTAGGGGGATTCTCCCAATTTGCAGTGCAGGCAGTGCCGATAATAAAAAGACATTCAATAATGCCGGTTATAAACCTTAAGCACCCGGGACTGAGACGGATTATCCGACTTATGCTGCCGGCGGCTATAGGACTTGCAGTTTTTCAGGTAAATTCTCTTGTTGACACCATCTGCGCCACTATGCTGGATCCGGGCAGCGTAAGTTTTCTTTATTACGGGAACCGCCTTGTACAGTTCCCGCTTGCTCTTTTCGGCACCGCAGTGGCAACGGTTGCCTTGCCGATGATGTCGGAAAATGCCGCGCGCAAGCAGATGACAGAACTGAAAGATACCTTTTCTTTCTCTCTTCGGAGTATATCTTTTCTGATACTTCCCGCGGCGGTAGGCCTTATAATATTCGGAGAACCCATAGTGCGGCTTCTTTTTCAGCGCGGCGAGTTCACTTCCGCCCACACTTCCCAAACTTCCTGGGTCCTTATCTTTTATTCCACAGGACTCATATTCTTTGCAGGAGTTAAGGTAGCCACCAGCGCTTTCCATTCCCTGCAGGACACAAAAACACCTGTTATAGTTGCCTCGGCAGCCATGATCTTAAATGTGGGCCTTAATTTGACAGTTGTTTTTGTTGAGCCGGTAAAAAACTATTTCGCTGCAGGCGGGCTTGCCCTGGCAACTTCAATAGCATCGGCTCTTAATTTTATCCTTCTCGTAATAATTTTCCGCTACAGGAACGGACTCATAGGAGGAAAACGAATAACTAAATCCGTTTTTTCTCATATATTCGCATCTGCGGTTCTTGGCATTTTTCTTATTTACTCAAGGAACTGGACTGAAACCTGGAACATCTTTATAAGGGTTCCGGCAGTCATAGCAGCTGCCGCAGCTCTTTATACATCGGTATCTCTTATGCTTGGAATCCCGGAAATTGAAAGGATAAAGACAACATATATGAAAAAAAATGAAAATTAGGGACCTTCCTTCAAAACCCGGCGTATATATTTTCATGGACTCCGCCGGAAAAGCAATATATACCGGTAAAGCTGCCGACATAAAAAAAAGAGTCCGCTCTCACTTCTCCGGAGGCGGCGGGCCGCGCCAGTTCGCTATGATTTCCAGGGTAAGAACCGTTGATTTCATAACAACTAAAAACGAGCAGGAAGCCCTGGTTTTGGAGGACCGCCTGATTAAGGAACTCCAACCCCGCTACAATATACTTCTCAGAGACGATAAAACATACCCGTTTATGGAAATAACGCTGGGAGAAAAATACCCTGTCCTAAAAATAACAAGAGAAAAGCCAGAAAAAAAATCCCGTGTTTTTGGACCCTTCCCTAATACTGCCGACGCGCGGAGGGCAGCAAGGATACTTGAAGACATCTTCCTGCTTAGAAAGTGCAAAAAATTTACCTCTAAAGAAAAACCCTGCCTTAACTGGCAGATAAAAAAATGTCTCTCTCCCTGCACCTCACAAACCGACCCCGACGAGTACAGCCGTAATATTGAAGAACTCCTTATGTTTCTTGAGGGTAACAGGAAAAAACTGCTTCAGCGTCTAAAAAAAACAATGAATAAGTATAAAAAAAATTTACAATATGAAAAGGCAGCGAGGGCAAGGGACAGGATTACCGCACTGGAAAGTATTTTTCCGATGGTTAATTTCAGAAAAATAAACGCTGAAAAAATTAAGGCGCTGAGAAAAATAGATCCCCTTGAGGATATTAAAAATATAATAAAGCTTAAAACAAAACCCGTTGTGATAGAGGGTTTTGACATCTCTCATACATCATCCGGGCAGGCCGCCGGATCTTCGGTCCGTTTCACAGCAGCAGTTCCGGACAAACCCCATTACAGAAAATATAATATAAAGCAGCAGCGCACTTCCGATGACCTCAAAATGATTAAGGAAGTAGTCTACAGGCGGATGAAACGCCTTAAGGAAGAAAAAGCCCAATTACCCGACATTATACTTATTGATGGCGGAAAAGGGCAGGAGGAAGCGGCAAAACAGGCCCTTAAACTCTTGAACATAGAAAAAATAAAAGTTCTTGCTTTGGCAAAAGAAAAGGGGAACATCTACTACAATGGTAAAATTCTTGATATGAATAAGAACTCGGAAGCCTTTAAACTCCTTAAAAGAATAGACAAGGAAGCCCACAGATTCGCTCATAGCCACCATCTGAAAAGAAGGAAAAAGGAAAGCGAGAATTGATTTTGGCAATACTAAGTGGTAATATTCCATTAAAGTTCAGTGTATTTCTCAATAAACGGAGGCATATCAATGAAAAGAAAAAATACTGTATTATTAATTGCGGCAATGGTATTTACAACCGGAATTCTTGTTCCGGCTGCAGAAACACAGATGCCCCGGGAAATCAACTTCCAGGGACGGCTACTTGATTCAGATGGAAATCCGGCAACGGGTACTGCTGAAATAACTTTCAGGATTTACAATGCCGAAACCGAAGGTGACATCATTGTTATTCATCCAGAAACCGTTACAATTGACGACGAAGGTTTCTATCAGACAACTATAGATCTAACCGGTATTGACGATTTTGACAGGCCGCTTTATCTCTCTGTTCAGGTAGATGGAGACGATGAAATGTCGCCCAGGCTGCAGATGCTTCCTTCGGCAACCGCTATCTACGCCTCATACGCAGCAGAATCAAGCACAGCTTCTTATGCGCTATATGCCGCAACAGCAAGTTTTATGCTTGGTCACATATCAACAGCAGCATATTCCCATAATGCCGCAACCGCAACCTATGCGCTTCACGCGGCAACGGCTTCCCACCTTTTGGGAGACATAGATACCGCCTTATTTGCCAACGAAGCCTCAACGGCAAGTTACTCTCTTAAAGCGGCAACTGCCTCCTATGCAGACTATTCGTACCAGGCCGGTTACTCTCTTATCTCCGCTACGGCGAATTACGCCCTTAGCGCGGCAACGGCAAGTTTCCTGCTGGGAGAGGTATCAACGGCTGCATATTCGCACATGTCAGCCACAGCAGCTTATTCCATGCATGCTGCAACCGCATCGTACTCACTCTATTCAGGTACTGCCTCTTTTGCCTACAGTAGTTCTCTGCTGGGTGGAAAAAGTTACGAAGCGTTTTTATCGACTTCCGGAGGACAGCTGGGAGGGGATATTGATATGGACTCACACAATATCGCTAATGTTTCTTCCATCAGTTCTCCAGACCTGGTGACAATAATAGCTTCTACTGTCGCGGTAAACGGGGATTTTGTTTTAAAAGAACCTCCCGGGGGCGATGACCTTGAACTTATATTCAGGGTAAATATCGATACAATGTCTGCCCCCGGAAGAGCCGGCATACTGGGAACCGACAGTAAGTGGAACGTCTATATATCCACCGGAAGCGAGGAAGGGCAGTGGAGCAGGCTCAACAACCCCTGATGAAAAAGTTTTCCGGAAAAAGAAGAAATGTAGCCCTGATATTGCTGCTGGCCTGCGTGGCCGCTGCAGTTGCCTATTCGACTGACTCCTATACTTTAAGCCGTTTTATTGCAGCTTTCAACGCAGGAGGAAATATATCTTCGGGCAATTACGAAATGCAATCTTCTGCGGGAGAGAGCGTGTCCGGGCAAACTTCCAGCGGAAAATATCAAATGTCTGCCGGTTTCCTTACCTACTCTGCGCCGATTCCTGTTGACGTAGAACCCGAAGACGACCTGCCGGATTATATCTATGTATATCCGAATCCTTTCAGGCCGGGCTCCGGAACCGAATACGATGCGGATTTCATAACCTTTGCAAACATACCGGATGTTGATGAAATAAAAATCTATAGCCTTGCCGGGGAGCTGCTGAATACAATCAGGAAAGAACCGGATAACGGCAATGTAAGGTGGAAGCCCGCAAACAGGGCGGGAAGGCGGCTTGCCAGCGGCGTTTATATTTACCATATACACAGAAAGCAGGGCAAAATTGTAAGCGGAAAATTTTCTGTGATATACTGATGAAAATATCGTTCATATTAATATTTCTGCTGAGTTTTTTAACTTTCCCCGCAATCTCAAATGATTGGAACTGGGAATATGATCTCTGGGTAAAAGAGTTCTCACGCAGGAATGATGTCTGTCCGCGCCTGGTTCTTGCCGTTATTGAAGTGGAATCAAATTTCAGGCATTCTTCCGTTTCCCCGGCCGGGGCTGTCGGATTTATGCAGCTGATGCCCTCAACAGCGCTTATGCTTGGGATTGCCGACCCCAGCGACCCGATTGAAAATCTGAGAGGAGGGATAAAATATCTCGGAATTCTGAAAAAACAGTTTGACCGTAATATCCCTATGGCGCTTGCAGCATACAACGCAGGGCCGACTGCTGTAAGAAGATACGGCAGCATACCACCTTTTAAGGAGACCCATAATTTTGTTTTCAGGGTTCTTGACAGGTACGAATACTATAATAGAGAGGGAACCGGCTCGGCTATATTCAGTATAACTCCCTGACAGTTCAGCTGCACCCAAACCGCCATCAAACAGAAGGGTAATAGGAATATATTATTATCAAAGGGTTTGTAACGCCCCCCATAAACCTCTCTATACAATCCGCAGCCTAAAGTGGAATTACTTCTGAATTTATATTATTAATTAGATTAAAAATGAATTAA
>PWOI01000070.1 GCA_003557485.1 Elusimicrobiota bacterium
ATTCCATCAGTTTAAACCGGCCGCAAGGCGAAGAAGTAAGGAATTTTCCTTTAAGCAGCGCTTCGTCATATTCCTTTTCAGGAGAAGAATCATAAATTATTCCGCCGCCAACACCCATTTCCCCTTTCCTCCCCTCTATACAGACAGTTCTTATGGCAACATTGAAAAGAGCGTTACCTCCTGGAAGAAAATATCCTAACGCTCCCGTGTAAACACCCCTGCTCTCCTTCTCCATTTCTCTTATTACTTCCATTGACCGTATTTTGGGAGTACCCGTAACCGATCCGCTTGGAAAGATGCTTTCAAAAATCTGTTTAAGAGAAAGTCCTTTCTTAAGCTTTGAAGCGACCGTAGAAGTCATCTGGTAAAGCGTAGGATATCTTTCAACCTCAAAAAGTTTTCTGACTTTCACACTGCCCTCTTCTGATATTTTTGAAAGATCGTTTCTCATGAGGTCAACAATCATAAGGTTTTCACTTCTATTTTTAACATCATTCTTTAAAAACTGCTCAATTTCTTTATCTGCAAGATTATTTTTGCCCCTGGGCGCTGTTCCTTTCATAGGTTTTACCTTAAGACTGCGGCCCTTCTTTTCAAAGAACAGTTCCGGGGAAAAAGAGGCTATGAAGCGACTGCCATCCTTGAAAAACATATTATACGAGGCTTTTTGCTTTTTTTTAAGAGTACGATAAAGAGAAAAAGGGCAACCGTTAAACTTAAATTTAATTTTGGATGTGTAGTTAACCTGATATAGTTCGCCATCTGCTATCAGTCTCCTTACTCTACTCACATCTTTTTTGTATCGGGGTTTTGATGTATTCAGTTTTACTTTTTCAATAAAATAACCTTCATTCGATTCTGGCACCGAAAAAATGCCGCCAAGCCACTGTTTTTCCCGGGTATCATATAGTGCCATCTTTTTAAATACACCGAAACAGGCATAGGGCAGAATGGTCTCTCTATCTTTCAGGGCTTCTTCCAGCAGGTAACCTAATTCGAAAGAAAAGAATCCTGCAACAAAATACCTTTTTTTTGCTTCTTCAAGCCTTCTGAAGAATGTACCGGTTTCTGCAATACAGTCAATACGAATTATATCGATCGGATCATAGAAATACCTGCAGAGCCGGCGACGGGAGGAAAAATCCGGTTCATAACAGAAATAACTGTCCAAGGCGGTTGAGACAGGCCGTTAGGCCTCTTTGTCTATAGTTTTCAGCAGGGCGTCTACTACAGAATCCTGCCATTGACTTCCTTTTCCTGAACATAGTATTTCCATAACCTTAGCATGAGGCAGAGCTTTTCTGTAAGACCTGTCGCTGGTCATGGCGTCGTATGCGTCCGCAACTGCCATTATCCTGGCCTCTGCGGGAATATTTTTTCCTTCAAGTCCTTCCGGGTAGCCTTTTCCGTCCCATCTTTCGTGGTGGTATTTAACTGCAGGAAGCGCTTCTTTAAGGGTTCTCAGTCCGCTGCATATCTTATATGATATTTCAGGATGAAGCTTTATTTTTTCATATTCTTCATCGGTGAGTTTTGAAGGTTTTGTAAGTATTTCTCCAGGCACATTTATCTTTCCTACATCATGAAGTATACCGGCCCAATAAAGATGTTCGCACTTATCAGATGCAAAACCCAGTTCTTCAGCTATCATACGGGAGTATTCTCCTACTCTTTCCGAGTGTCCCCTTGTGTAAGGGTCTTTGGCTTCAACTGTCCTGGCAAGAGATAAAACGACATTTCTTGTTTCCTCCAGCTGCATGTAGGAGCGGCGGAGATTTAAAAGAGATCTGACTCTTGCAAGAAATTCCCAACGGTCAAACGGTTTGTTTATGAAATCATCAACACCCATAAGGTAAGCTTTTATTATATTCTCTTTTTCCTGCAGAACGGTAAACATCAGAACCGGGGTAAACCGGTGAAGGCTTTTGACTTTTTTCAAAAGATCAAAACCGTCTTTTCCCGGCAGCATTATATCCAGTATGACAAGATCCCATTCAGACTGTTCTATCATCTGCATTCCTGATTCCCCGTCAGGACACGCCTTTATTTCATAAACATCTTTTTCTAAAATGTCGCATACTATCTGCCGGGATGACTCGTCGTCTTCAACTAAAAGAATTTTCACTTTTTTCTCCTTTTTTCACTTATGTTTATTCATGAATAATATCAGAAAAACACGGCTACGGCAAGAATCTTAATCTTTTATTCTCAACGGCAGAGTTATAGTAAATACGCTGCCTCTCTGCCATATGCTACTGACATTGATCTCTCCCCCCATCATCTCAAGAAGTTTCACGCATATGCTGAGGCCCAGGCCGGTACCTCCGAATCTCCTTGCCGGGGAGCTGTCAGACTGTACAAACTCGTCAAATATTTTTTCAAGATCATCTTCTTTTATTCCAATGCCGCTATCACTTATCTCAACATAAAACATATCATTTTCTTTCTTTCCGGCAATTACAGTTATTCTACCCTCTGAAGTAAATTTTATTGCATTTGAAATCAGGTTCATCAGTATCTGCCTGAGACGCGTGTAGTCATTGTAGCAGTTTATATCTTCATTAACATCTATAGTAAACTCAAGACCCTTTTTGTCTATAAGGGGTTTGACTTCTTCTTTTATCTGGTGAACAAGAGACTTCAACTGAAATTCTTCCGGTAAAAGATCCATCCTGCCGGCCTCAATTTTGGAAAGGTCAAGTATGTCATTAATAAGATTCAGAAGATGCTCGGTATTACGCTGTACTTTTTCAAGGGTATCCTTCTGCCTTACTGTTAATTTTCCGTAGGTTCCGTCTTCCATAAGCGACGTAAAACCTATTATAGCATTAATTGGAGTTCTAAGCTCATGAGACATACTTGCCAGAAATTCGGACTTCATCTTATCTGCTTTTTGTATCTGCACATTCTTTTTTTCTATTTCCTTAAGGGCATCTTCAAGGTCTCTTGTGGCATTCTTTATCTTTTCACCCATTGAATCGTATGATTTTTTAAGTTCCGCAGCCATTTTATTGAATTCTCCGGCAAGAGCTTCCAACTCATCCCCACTCTGCAGAGTTATTCTGTATGCAAGATTGCCAGAACCTAATATCTTGGCTCCCCGGCTTAGTCGGGCCACCGGATAAGTTATCATCCTGCTGAAGTAAAGAGCCAGCAAGAGGGCGCCGGCTATTCCAAGTATTATAAAAACTATAATAAGCCACCTCAGATCCCTTATATTACGGTACAGTATCTTTTCCGGGGTTGCCATTCCTATTCGCCAGTTATAATTCGGATTTAAAGTATGATATGCAATAATTTTCCCGCCAGCTATTTTCACAGACCCCTTTTCTTCATTAAATTCAATATCCGCAATTTCACTGTGCCCCATGATCAAGCCTCCGCGATGGTCAATTATAAACGGCCTGCTTCCCGGCAGGGGCGTTATTTTATCGATGAGGTCCGCAATATTGTCCAGGTCTACGCCACCGACGATAACAGCTCCGGGCACCGGGTGCACAACTAATACCTCTTTTTTTTCTTCGTGCAGGTAAAACCGGGAAAGCCTTGTATCCGGACTTGAAAAATTCCATCTAAGAAAATCATGAATGTCATCTGTCCGGGTTATGTGTCTGTAATTTCCGGGGTAAACAGACGGAACGGTAATATTGTCACCGTTTCTGAATGCAACGCCTACAAAACTGAAAATTTTAAATCTCCTGTAAATCCTCTCAGATTCAGAAGAAAGATACGCATACTCCCTGTTTCTTACTGCAGCCCGGAATCTTTGCTCCGACCCCAGTGACATAAGAGCTCTCTGGCAGTTAAGAAGATACTGTTCAACGATTTTCGATACTGACTCAACCGCCGAATTCTGATAACTGTCTGTCTGCTCGACAGCTGTTCTTCTGAGCGCTCCGAACGAAACGACCGTAACGCCAAGAGCTAAAAGCGCAGCTGTAATGAAAAGTATTATAAGCTTAGACCTGAGTGGTATTTTAAGACGGGAAAAACGTTTTTCTATCCCCCTGAGAAGTTTTTCGGTTAACTCCCCTGCCTTTTTAATCAATCCCGAAAAAAAAGATAGGAAACCCTTTAAAAATGCCATTGGTTTTATATGAATTTTTTAACTTCATTAGAAATATCACCCGGACGGCAGGGTTTTGAAAGGTAACTGCTGCATCCGCTCTGAATGGCCCTTTTTCTGTCTCCGCTCATTGCATGGGCAGTAAGAGCTATAACAGGAAGTAATGCAAATTTCTCATCACCGCGTATTTCTTTAACAACCTCCCAGCCGCTCATTTCAGGCAGGGCCAGGTCAAGTAAAACAAGGTCCGGTGAGACTTCACGAAGTTTTTCAAGCCCTTCTTTTCCCGTTTCAGCGGTTATTGTAACATACCCTTCTTTTTCAAGCACGGTTACAGCTATTTCCCTGTTGTAAGGGTTATCCTCTATAATAAGAATTGTTTTTTTTTCGGACATTATGGAAGTATCCTATACTAAATTACTTTCCAAGTCAATTTAAAGGTCCGGACTAAAAGATTATACTATTGTACTCATCTCAAATATAGTAAGAAACATGGCAATAACTATTGCGCCTACAATAATACCCATAATAACCATAATAATAGGTTCAATAAGTGAAGTCAGACTCTCAACTCCCGCATCAACTTCAGAATCGTAGAAATCCGCTATTTTGCCAAGCATAGCATCAAGGTTTCCTGTTTCTTCTCCTACTGTAATCATCTGCATGACCATAGGCGGAAAAACTCCGCTCTTGGCAAGCGGCGTTGCTATTTTTTCTCCCTCCCTTATAGATTCCCTTGAATCCAGAACTGCTTTTTCAACAACACTGTTTCCGGATGTTTTCGCTACTGTTTCAAGGGCTTCAAGTATTGGTACGCCGCTTTTGACAAGGGTTCCGAAAGTCCTGGTGAATTTTGCGACCGCAACCTTGCGCAAAAGGTCTCCGAATACAGGCAGTTTCAGCAAAAAAGTATCCGTTTTATACCTTCCAAGTTCTGTTTTACGGAACTGTCCTAGGCCTACAAACAGAAAAACAGCACCCAGTATAATGAATACAACATATTTCTGCATAAATTCACTCAAGGAGATCAGCATTTGAGTCGGAAGGGGAAGATCCTGTCCGAATTCTGCAAACATTACGGCAAAACTAGGAATAATTACGACAAGAAGGAAAATGGTAACCCCAACCATAACCAGGCTTATAACAGCCGGATAAACCATTGCACCTTTTATTTTGCTTTTAAGTTCGCTGGAGGCCTCCATATACTCGGCAAGCCTTTCAAGTATAACATCCAGAATCCCTCCAAGTTCTCCGGCTTTTACCATATTTATAAAAAGATTACTGAAACAATCCGGATGTTTTGCAAGGGCGTCGGCTATGGCCGAGCCGCTTTCAATATCTTCTCTAACTGTTCTCACTATCCCTTTAAAGTAGGGATTCTCTATTTGCTCTACAAGTATAGATAAACCCTGTACAATCGGTAGTCCCGCGCTGACCATTGTTGCAAGTTGCCGGGAAAATATAACAAGTTCTTTTTCTTTAACTTTAGCCCGGAAGGGATTAATTTTTTTCACAAGGTCCCTTATGGCGCTCTCTTTTTTTTCTTTTATTTCAAGAACTATCATACGTCTGTCGCGGAGCCGTTCAACTATTGTCCTGCGGTCGGCAGCTTCCATTTCTCCCTGGACAGTCTTTCCTTGCGGGGATTTTGCTTTAAAAATAAAATCAGGCATTATTTTCTGTCTCCTGATGAATTGGTACCCATTACTCTGAGCATATCTTTCTTATCAGAACTGTGTTCCATTGCCTGCTGATAGTTAATATCTCCTTTTTTATAGAGTCGGAAAAGAGCCTGGTTCATTGTCTGCATACCTCTTTCACCTCCGGTCTGCATTGCAGATAAAATCTGCTCTGTTTTTTCATCCCTTATCAGGTTTCTTATTCCGGGCGTTACAGTAAGGACTTCAACTGCAAGAGCAAGGCCTCCGCCCTTTGTTTCAGTCCTTTTAAGAAGTTTCTGACAGAATACAGCCTGGAGCACCATAGAAAGCTGGTTTCTTATTTGATTCTGCTGGTGCGGCGGGAAGACGTCGATAATCCTGTTTATGGACTGCGCTGCATCAGGGGTATGAAGGGTGGCAAAAACAAGGTGACCGGTTTCGGCTATTGTAAGAGCGGAGGCTATAGTCTCCCTGTCTCTCATTTCTCCTACCATTATTATATCCGGATCCTGTCTCATACAATATTTAAGAGCGCGCGGAAAAGTTTTTGTATCTCCCCCAATTTCTCTCTGGGTTACTATGCAGTTTTTATGAGTATGGACATATTCTATAGGATCTTCTATCGTAATAATATGGGCACGGCGGTTCTCATTTAAATAATTAATAACAGATGCAAGTGTAGTTGATTTCCCGCACCCGGTAG
>PWOI01000165.1 GCA_003557485.1 Elusimicrobiota bacterium
CAACATTTCTGCAGTTCCTCTGGCAGAATGACGGAGATCTTTTTTCTGAAGACTATGAAGAGATAACTGTAACTGAGGAACCTTTCGCCGAAACATTAAGATATTACAAAAGTTTTTTCGAAAAGGGTGCGGCTCCTCTTGAAGATCCCGGATATAATCTCTTATGGGCATTCAGGGAAGGCCATTATCCCATGCTGATTTCAGGCCCCTGGATGATAGATCAGATAAGAGACCAGATTCCCGAAATAGAAGGCAAATGGAGCGTTGCTATGCTGCCAGGCAATAAGTCCAGGACTTCGTTTGTCGGCGGAAGCCATCTTGTGATGTTTAAAGAATCTCTCCATAAAGAAGCAGCATGGAGATTTATAGAATTTATGAGCCGCGCGCAGAGTCAGCTGGAATGGTTTGAAATTTCCGGCGGCCTTCCCGCAAATGTAAACTCATGGGAAACAGGATATTTTGACGATATGCCCAAGATTAATGTCTTCGGCCAGCAGATGTATGACACAAAAAGCCCCCCGAATTTTCCCGAGTGGGAAGAAATGGCGGATCTGCTCAACAGGCGCCTTGAAGAAGTAATGAGAGGCGAGAAAACCGTTGCTGCCGTTCAGGCGGATTTAGAACGCGACTTTCAGAGAGTTCTTGCCCGGAGGGAAAAGGGAGAAGGGGCCAGCCTTCTTCTATGGATGCTGGCCCTAAGCCTAGGCGGCATATTTCTCCTTTACTTTTATGTTAAAAAGGCGAAGCTGACCGGACAGAGCGTTACGCTTGCCAAACAGAAAAGGGAATCGGAATCCAGAAACATTCCCGGAGGAATGATGGGCAAAGGCTGGAAAAGCATCTATATACCGATTTTCTTTATTCTTCCTTCAGTTCTGACTCTTGCTGTTTTTCTTTTCTTCCCTATTTTCAGTTCTTTCTTCATAAGCCTCACGGACTGGAGTGTATATACTTTCTCCGATATAGGCCACCTGAATTTCGTAGGAATACAGAACTATATTGAACTTTTCAATGACTCGGTATTCTGGCATGCCCTCCGCAATACGTTTTTGTTTTCAATTCTCGGCATACCGCTTAACATAATAATTTCGCTTCTGGTTGCGGTTATGATCGATAAAAAATTCATCAAGACCAAATCTATTTTCCGGGCCGGATACTTTATGCCGGTTGTGACAACCCTGGTGGCTGTAGCGGTCATATGGGTCTGGCTCTACAACCCCGAGTACGGCCTTGTTAATTACACTTTGGGATTTTTAGGAATAGAACCACAGAACTGGCTTGCTAACCCGTACCTTGCTCTTCCCTCGCTGATAGTGATGAGCGTATGGAAGAATTTCGGTATAAATATGGTTATTATTCTTGCCGGGCTGCAGACAATACCCTCAACTCTTTACGAAGCTGCAAGCGTAGACGGCGCGGACGGCTGGCAGACATTCTGGAACATAACACTGCCCAGCCTTAAACCGACACTTTTTTTTGTTATGATAATGACAACTATCGGTTCTTTCCAGTTCTTTGCAGAGCCCTATATAATGACGGACGGGGGGCCTTTAAACAGGACTATTTCAATGGTTATGTATATGTATAACCAGGGGTTTCAGTTTTTCAGGTTCGGATACGGAAGCGCTATAGGATTTATCCTTTTTATATGCATACTTATGTTTACCGTAGTCCAGCTGATTTACAGGAAAAAGCTTGAGGAGGCGTGGTGAACAATAAACCCAAAGATTATTTAATGGAATACAGGCTCAAGAAGTGTATTGTATATACGCTTCTTATAGTCGGCCTTATTATTACACTGGCTCCTTTTTTCTGGATGCTTTCCACATCGCTTAAAACAAGGGCCGGCATTTTCACAATGCCTCCGCAGTGGATACCTGACGAACCCACATTGATGCATTACGGGAGATTGTTTGATGAAGTGGATTTCCTGCGGAGTTTTCTAAACAGCACAATTGTCGCCATATCCGTAACGGTACTGGGCCTGTTTTTTAATTCGCTGGCAGGGTATGCATTTGCCAAATACCGGTTTCCCGGCAGAGACAGAATATTTGCAATTCTCATTCTTTCCCTTATGGTTCCGGGGCAGGTTACAATGATGCCTGTCTTCCTGATACTCCGGTCGGTGGGGCTTATCAATACTTATCTCGGACTGATTATAACCGGGACCATATCCGTATTCGGAATTTTCCTTGTCAGGCAATTTGTGCAGACAATTCCCAACGACCTTATAGAGGCAGCCAGGATCGACGGCTGCAGTGAATTCGGAATATACCTTAAAGTAATTTTACCTCTCTGTAAGCCGGTCCTTGCCACACTCGGAATTTTTACTTTTATGGCATCCTGGAATGAGTTTTTGTGGCCGTTGATTGTTATGGTACGCGAAGAAATGTATACTCTTCCGGTGGCGCTTGCCGCGCTGGAGGGGCAGTACGCCACGGATTACGGACTTGTAATGGCTGGCGCAGTTGTGGTTGTAATACCAGTAATAATTGTTTTCCTGCTTGCCCAGAAGTATATAATAGAGGGAATAAGCACAACCGGGCTTAAAGGGTAATTTAAAGGTAATATTGAGAGGAGATCTATAAAATGGCAGACGTAGTTTTTGAAAATGTCTCAAAGATATATAACGGCGGGGTAATAGGATGCAAGGACATAAATCTTGAAATAAGAGACAAAGAATTTTGCATTCTCGTGGGCCCCTCCGGATGCGGAAAATCCACAACTCTCAGAACAATTGCAGGCCTTGAAGAAATTACCGAAGGAAACCTGAAGGTGGACAACGAGATAGTTAATAACATACCCCCGAAAGACCGGGATATAGCTATGGTCTTTCAAAACTATGCGCTATACCCGCATATGAAAGTTGCCGACAATATGGCTTTCGGACTTAAACTTCGTAAATACCCGAAGGAAGAAATAAATAAGAGAGTCGATGAAGCTGCCCGCATACTCGGAATAACAAAACTTTTAGACAGAAGGCCGAAGCAGCTCTCCGGAGGGCAGAGACAGAGAGTTGCGCTTGGACGCGCCATAGTACGCAAACCAAAGGTCTTTCTCTTTGATGAACCGCTCTCAAATCTGGATGCAAAATTGAGGGTTCAGATGAGAGTAGAGATAAAAAAGCTTTCATCAAAACTCCAGACCACAATGATTTACGTTACTCACGACCAGGTAGAAGCGATGACAATGGGGGACCGGATTGTGGTTATGAAAGACGGATTCATACAGCAGGTCGATGATCCTATAAAGCTATATAACGAGCCGAAAAACAAATTCGTAGCCGGATTTATTGGTTCGCCTTCGATGAATTTTATTGATGCTGAAATCACCTCGGAATCGGAAAAATATCAGATCAAGGGAGACAGTTTCAATATATCACTGAATAAAAAAGCATTTGATTTCCTGCAAAAATATAACGGCAAAAATATTATTATCGGTATAAGGCCTGAAGATATAATAGACAGGGTATATGCCAAGGTCTCCACATCCAAGAATGTGGTCAGGGCGGAAGTCATTACAGAAGAGCCGATGGGAAGTGAGAACTACATACACGCCAATATAGGCAGCAACAAGATAATAATGAAGACAAAGGGCTCAAACAGGGTTTCGATGGGCGATGAGCTCGAACTTATATTTAAACCGGAACAGCTTCACTTCTTTGATGTAAAAACTGAAGAACGGATAACCTGAGGATTTATTTTACTGAATCTACCGGGATTTCCCTGGTAAATTTAACAGCGTTATGCCAGACGCTGTCATAAAGGTGTTCTACCCGCGCAATTTCTCCCTTTATATTTTTCATTATGGGGGATTTTCCGTCGGTGATATTAAGTTTTACGGTATCCCTGTCCCTGAATGGGCGTCTGGTTAATATAGCTATACCCCCCGGGCTGATATTTCTTGCCTCGCCGCAGGCAAGATAATTGTTTTCATTATCAAAAACTTCGGCTGTGCAGCGTGTCTCTTTTCTTTGGTGTGCTCTTCTTTCCATTTTTTATACCCCCGTATATTTACTGTCGTCATCACTGACTACACAGGTATCAGATTATTTCTGTTTTGTCAACTATTTTAAGAGCTCTCTTGCATCCTGAAAATTAATTTGACAATTATAATTCATCTATGTAAAATCGTGTCAAATGTTAAAGAGCAGCGAAGGCCAAGAATGAATAACGAAAAGAACCAGTTTAGAATACTTATAATAGAGTCTCCCGTTAAATCTGTAAATGAAGCCGCTCTCAGACGCCTTAAATCCATACTTGATGCCAAATTTAAAAGCTGGTATAAATCTGTAAGAGATAGCCATGTTATCGGGACCGCGTACTACAGCCTTCTTCCGCAGCTGATAGTCCTTGATTCAGACTTTAAAGAACTTGAGGAAAAAATAAACGACAACCCCGGCCTCTTCGGAAAAATATTTACAGTCCCGGTAATAGTTATGGAATCCGATGATAATACCCGGGAGAATTTTCTGGGTTCGCCGATGAATATAATTGACTTTATCCCTCCTGATGCCGGAGAAGAAAAAATTACTGCAAAAATTGAACACGCCGCAGAAAAATCCGGTTTTACGGTTAAGAGCGGAAAGATTACCGAGCGGCTTGTAAAAAGAATGCTTGCCGTAAAAATAGCGGTTGAAGGATTTGATACCATACTCGAAGGAGAAACTACCGGACTTAACAGAAACGGGCTGGGTGCACGGACAAGCGCATACAACAGGTCAATCTCCGAGCTTAGAATGCTGGCAGGCAAAACCTGCAAAGTCTATTTTCTGGATACAGACCTGGGATTTATGCCGGTTGAAGGCAAGGTTTTAAAGGTAGCGGAAGGCAGGGGGCTGAGGCATAAGGCCTTTATTACGGTAGGATTCAGTTCAGCCCAAGGGCTAGGGCTGAGTTCAACAGAGGTTGAGCTCCTTGAAGAACTTATAAGAAAGCAGGAAGATGATTCAATTAAAAAGACAGAAAGAAACTAAGTACATATTTATAACGGGAGGGGTTGTTTCCTCACTTGGAAAGGGGATAACCGCCGCTTCGCTGGGCTGTATACTCAGCAGGGCCGGATTGAAAGTTGATATAATAAAAATGGATCCCTACCTCAATGTGGACCCGGGAACAATGAGCCCCTTTCAGCACGGTGAAGTTTTTGTAACTGCCGACGGTTCGGAAACCGACCTTGATCTCGGGCATTATGAAAGGTTTATGGATAAAAAGATGACCACGGACAACAATACGACTTCCGGCCAGATATATTCACACGTCATTTCAAAGGAAAGACGGGGTGAATACCTCGGTAAGACAATCCAGGTAATACCCCATATAACCGATGAAATAAAATCCAGGTTACTTAAGCTTTCTGACGGTAACGATATAGTCCTGGTGGAAATCGGGGGAACCGTTGGAGACATCGAAAGTCAGCCTTTCCTTGAAGCAATAAGGCAGATGCCGGTTGATGTAGGTCGCAGAAACACACTCTACATCCATCTTACTCTGGTCCCTTACATAGCCGCTGCGGGAGAAATTAAGACCAAACCCACGCAGCAGAGCGTTGCCAAGCTCCGAGAGATTGGAATAGAGCCGGATATGATAATGACCCGTTCCGACAGGCCTCTTCCCAAGCAGGCTAAAGACAAGATCAGCCTTTTCTGCAGCGTACCGGACGAGTTTGTAATAGAACAGCAGGATATGGCAAATACGGTTTACGAGGTCCCTCTGATGCTGAGGAAACAGAAAGTAGACGAGAAAATATTTAAGCTTTTAGGCATAAGGCATTCGGTTGCGGATATGTCGGAATGGGAAAAACACGTTAAAAATATGATAGACTTTAAGGATACGCTGAATATAGGGATTGCCGGGAAATATACAAGAGTTAAAGATGCCTACATAAGCATAGTAGAATCCCTTAAACATTGTTCAGGCGATAAAAACATAGGAATAAAATGCACATACCTGGATGTGGAAACTATGGATATTGAGTCTGCTGTACGCGAACTTGACGGGGTAATAGTGCCCGGCGGTTTCGGTGAAAGGGGTATAGAGGAGAAAATAAAAATCACAAGCGAATGCAGGCGCCAGGATATTCCGTGCCTCGGGATATGCCTGGGCATGCAGTGTATGGTCATTGAATTCGCCCGAAACGCTGCCGGGCTTGAAGGCGCGGCGTCAACGGAATTCAGCCCTGAAACTCTTCATCCCGTGATTGATCTCTGCCACGATCAGAGAGAAATAGGCGATAAGGGAGGAACTATGAGACTGGGTGATTTTACCTGCAGTATCAAAAAGGGGTCTCTCGCCCACAAGGCCTACAAATCATCAACAGTAACCGAAAGGCACCGACACAGGTATGAAGTAAATAGAAAATACCTTGACGCCCTGCAGGAAAAAGGCCTCGTCGCAACCGGAAGGGATGACGACCTGGGCCTGGTTGAAATAGTGGAATCCGATAAAAACAGATGGTTTCTGGGCTGCCAGTTTCACCCGGAATTCACATCCAGGCCCCTGAGGCCAAACCCGCTTTTTAACGCATTTGTCTCTGCCTGTATTGATTACCGAAAAGACCGTAATTAATATCCCGGAAAGAACTATGTTTTTCCGGGCCATAATCAAATGTCGGAAAAACTCTTTAGATGCTTGAGAATTAATACCGTAATGTAATAAGACTGGAGGTTAATATATGTCTGACAATCGTTACAACCCTTATGAAACAGCACAGGCGCAGTTTGACGTGATAGCCGGTATGCTTGAACTGGAAAGCGGTATCAGGGAGCTTCTCCGGAGGCCATTGAGAGAATATCATTTTACTATTCCTGTACGTATGGATAACGGAGAAGTTAAAGTTTTTCAGGGATTCCGCGTGCAGCATAACGACGCCCGCGGCCCGGCCAAGGGAGGAATAAGATTTCATCCCGAGGAAACCGCTGATACGGTAAGGGCCCTGGCAATGTGGATGACATGGAAATGTTCCGTAGTTGATATTCCTCTTGGCGGAGGCAAAGGCGGAGTCATATGCGATCCGCGCAGCCTAACAGACCGCGAACAGGAACGGCTTTGCAGGGGGTGGATAAGGCAGATTTCTAAAGACATAGGCCCTAACAGGGATGTCCCCGCGCCCGATGTTATGACAAGCGCCAAACATATGCTCTGGATGCTTGATGAATTTGAAACAATAAACGGTGAGAGATTGCCCGGAGTTATAACCGGCAAGCCGGTTGGAATGGGAGGGTCCCTGGGCAGAAAAGAGGCTACGGGATTCGGAGTCATCTACACCTTAAGAGAAGCATTGAAAGAGCTTAATCTCAAACCGGAAAATATGACCGCGAGTATACAGGGTTTCGGCAATGTTGCCCAGCATGCCGTCCAGCTTTTCAGAGAACTCGGCGGAACTGTAAGCGCTATATCCTGCTGGGACCATAAAGATTGTAACTCTTGCACTTACGTTAAAAAAGACGGCATAAACCCTAAAGAACTCTGTGAAATAACCGACCCTTACGGCGGTATAGATAAAGAGAAAGCAGCTGACATGAATTATCAGGTTCTTCCGGGAGATGAGTGGATCAATCAGGATGTTGATATACTTATTCCGGCCGCTCTTGAAAACCAGATAACCGCCTCAAATATGCAAAATATAAGCAAAAGGGTAAAAGTTATAGCCGAAGGAGCCAATGGCCCCACAACTCCTGCAGCGGACAAGATAATAAGTGAAAAAGGAATATTTGTTATTCCCGATTTTCTTGCAAATGCAGGAGGTGTCACCTGCAGCTACTTTGAGCAGGTCCAGTCAAACATGAATTATTTCTGGGAGAAGGAAGAGGTTCTTGAAAAGCTTGACACAAAAATGACATCCGCCTACAAGGCGGTAAGCGGGCTTGACAGGAAGAGAAAGCTCTACATGAGGGATGCAGCTTACGTGATAGCGATAAACAGGGTTGCAGAAGCTGTAAGTGCCCGCGGCTGGGCTTAAAATCACTATGAATGAAAAACCTGCCGGCAAGGAATATGTTCTTGACGTGCTCAAAGAAAGGGCTAAGGAACTTAACTGCCTTTATCTCGTTGAGGAGCTTCTAAGCCGCCGCAAACTTTCCCTTTCAGAAATTTTCGGCAGGATAGTCAATATTATCCCTTCGGGTTTGCGTTTTCCTGACGTCTGCAAGGCAAGACTTGTATATGAAAAAAACAGTTACCAGACCACGGGATTCCGCAGTTCGTCCTGGATGTTCAGCTCCGACATAAAGATTGAAGAAAAAGCCGTAGGTAAAGTTGAAGTCTGTTATTTAAGCAATGTGCCCCGTACTGAAGAGGGGGTTTTCCTTGAACGGGAACAGAAACTCATAAAAACAATTGCCGGCCGAATTGGCCAGACGGTTCTTCACCGCAAGATGGACCAGATACTTAAGGAATGGGATTCTGCCAAGAAGGAGCTTTCCGAAACCGAGGACACCAGCAGGGAATGGAAAATTATTGTTGACCTCTTAAACAGAACGGACCAGGGAATGCTGCTGCACATATGCAGGAAAATGATAAATTACCTTTTCTGGAGCGGCGTGGAGGAGGCTGCGGGAGTATTGCATAAAATCGGCTCAAAATCCATAGAATCTTTTGAGAGCGGGGAGGTTAACGCTCCAAGCCTGCGTAAACCACTTGAAGATATTGTAATTATAAGTGAAAAAACTTTTAAAATCGCATCAAAACATTTAAGCGACAGCGAAATAGTATTAAGAGTTAAAAAATGGATACAGGAAGAAAAATATAATTTTCTCATAAGGACTGTAGACCGGGTAGATGCGTCTCTTTCTGAAATAATAGATGCTCTTTCCCGCTACAGGAATATTTTTGAAAATCAGTCCATTTCTTATTCACCTACTGAAAGGTGGCTTAAAGTTGCCCTTATACACAGGTTTCTGTCCAACGACCTCGACTTCATAAACATTGCAAAACAGTATATAGAGGTTCAGGATTTCTGCAGAATTGCAGACAAGATGATATATCCTCCCGGAAGCAAGGGAAAGCTTGGAGGGAAAAGCACCGGGCTTTTTTTCGGCCAGCAAATACTTGATAAAACCGCAGCCCAGTTTCCCATACTCAAATCGGTAAAAACCCCTAAAACCTGGTATATAACCGCAGACGAAATGACGGAGTTCCTGCACCACAACAACCTGGAAGAACTCAAAGAGCAGAAATATAAGGAACTCTACGAAATACGCATCGACTATCCCAACATAATACAGCTTATGAAGAACGCCAGCTTCACTCCGGGAATAATAAAGAGCCTAGCGCTTGCACTTGACGATTTCGGGGAACGCCCGCTTATAGTCCGCAGTTCCAGTCTTCTTGAGGACAGGATGGGAGCGGCGTTTTCCGGAAAATATAAAAGTCTCTTTCTATCCAACCAGGGTTCCAAGCAGCAGCGCCTGGAAGCGCTGACAGACGCTATAATTGAAGTATACTCCTCTAAATTCTGTCCTGATTCAATTCAGTACAGGTCCGAACGGGGGCTCCTGGATTTTCCCGAAGAGATGGGGATAATGATTCAGGAAGTTGTAGGCACGCAAATAGGAGATTATTATATGCCGCTTTATGCCGGAATTGCTTTTAGCAGCAATGAATTCCGGTGGTCTCCCCGCATCAGGCGCGAGGACGGGCTGCTTCGTATAGTGCCGGGGCTCGGAACACGGGCAGTGGACCGTTTAAGCGACGACTTTCCGGTTCTTATTTCTCCGGGCCAGCCTGAACTCAGGACAAATACTGTTCCGGAAGAAATTAAACACTATTCCCCGGGAAAAATAGACCTGATAAACCTTAAAACAAACTCCTTTGAAACGGTAGATGTCCGTGCTTTTATCAGGAAGCACGGCGATGAGATCCCGGAAATACATAACCTGGTTTCAATATACCGCGACAATCAGATTTTAAAACCTTCAAAATTAAACATAGACTTCGAAAATGACGACCTTGTGGTGACATTTGACGGGTTGATCTCAAAAACTCCCCTTGTAAAACTGGTAAGCCGTATCCTTAAAACGCTGCAGGAAAAAATGGGAACCCCTATAGATATCGAATTCGCTTCGGACGGAAAAGATTTTTATCTTCTGCAATGCCGCGCCCAGAGCTCCGGAGCTGCAAGTTCTGCCGCCCCTATACCTAAAGATATTACGGATTCCGATATGCTTTTTACTGCAAAGAAATATATTTCAAACGGCAGAATCGACAACATATCTCACATAGTTTACGTTGATCCGGACGCTTACAACAAAATAAGCAGGAAAGAGGAATATGTAAATACAGGAAAAATAGTAGGCCTTCTGAATTCCATACTTCCAAAAAGGCAGTTTATACTTATGGGGCCGGGGCGGTGGGGCAGCAGGGGCGATATAAGGCTGGGAGTCCCGGTAAGCTATTCCGACATAAACAATACGGCCGCGCTTATTGAAATAGCAAGAAAAAAATCCGGCTATGTCCCGGAGCTTTCGTTCGGAACTCATTTCTTTCAGGATCTTGTTGAAGCTGATATAAGGTATCTTCCTCTTTATCCTGATGAAAAGGATATTGTCTTTAACGAGATGTTTTTTAGCGGCAGGGAGAATATCCTTGAGAAAGTTTTACCCGATTACGCCAGCTACTCGGATATAGTAAAAGTCATAGATGTTCCTAAAACATCCCGGGGCAAAATACTTAAAATCCTGATGAATGCCGACCTTAGCGAGGCAGTCGGATTTCTGGGTTCACCCTCAGCCGCTGTACCCGGCAGGCAGGAACCCGAAGACTACGGAGAGCCTAAAATAAAGGATGAATTCTGGCGCTGGCGTTATCATATGGCAAAATGCATAGCATCCCGCATTGATCCGAAGCGGTTTGGAGTACAGGGCTTTTATGTCTTCGGAAGCACCAACAACACAACTGCAGGGCCTGCCAGCGATATAGATATCCTTATACATTTCAGGGGAAATAAATCTCAGCGCAAGGACCTCGAGCAATGGCTTGAAGGATGGAGTATATGTCTTGCAGAATTAAATTATCTAAAAACGGGATACTCCGCAAAAGAACTTCTTGACCTGCACATAGTTACCGATGAAGATATAAAAAATAAGACTTCATATGCCGTTAAGATAGGAGCCGTGACTGACCCTGCCCATCCTCTTGAACTTAAAAAAGACAGCGAAAAATAGTACCGCGTACCTTTAAGGGTTGATGCGCGACTGTTTTGTTCCTGCTATATGAAGGGGTATTCCATCCCTGCAAAGAGGGCATTGTTGCGGATCATAGGCGGGCCAGGAGGCTTTTAAAAGAGGCTTGAAGAGATACCCGAAATCAGCTTCTCCGCGCTGAAGAAGTGCAGTGATTCCTACTATTTCGGCACTGTAGCTCTTTAAAACATACAGCGCTTCCATCACGCTGCCGCCGGTAGTAACCACATCTTCAACAACAAGAATTTTTTCCCCGGGCTCAATATGAAACCCCCTGCGCAGCGAAAAGTTCTCATCTTTCCTTTCAAGGAATATGTGCCTGCAGCCGAGATGGCGGCTTATTTCCTGGCCAAGCACAATACCTCCCACGGCAAGAGAGACAGCCGCATCAATAGTGGTTCCTTTCCATTTACCGGCAAGGTTTTTTGCTGCCCGCGAGGCTTCTTTCGGATATTTCAGAAGAGCCTGGGCCTGAAAATAATGACCGGAGTGAAGTCCGCTTGCAAGAAGGAAATGTCCCTCTTTCAGGGCGCCTGTTTTTTTGAATATTTTAGTCTCAAAGTCCGGCATCTTTTTTTATCTCCTTTACAGTTTCAAGGGGGTTTTCACTGTTTCTTATGGGCCTTCCTATTACAAGGTAATCCGCCCCGCAGCAGACAGCCTCCGAAGGAGTAAGAACTCGCTTCTGGTCGTCCTTGAGGGAGTACGAGGCCGGCCTTATACCGGGAACCACGCATTCAAGGTTTGGAAAAGACTCTTTGACTCTTTTCAGATCGGCCCCGGAAACAACGACGCCGTCCAGCCCGCAGGAAAGGGCATCTGATGCGGCCTGCATAGAATCCCCCGCCCCGGCGCTTGAGAGGACCGTAACTCCCCATATTTTAGGCTGGCCGGACGATTTTCTTACCGCGCTTGCCGCCCTAAGCGCTTCAGGGGAGGCAGCAATATGTATAGTAGTTGAGAAGCTGCCTGTTTCTGCTGCCGAAGCGACAGCCTTGGCGCATATCGAGGGTATGTCGTGAATCTTAAGGTCCAAAAAAACTTCTGCTCCGTGCCGCCGGACCATCCTGACCGCTTCAGGGCCGTAACGGATAAAAAGCTGCAGTCCTATTTTAAAAAATTTAAGTTCACCCTTGAGCTTTTCTACAAGGTTCTCCGCTTCGCTCAGGTTTTCAAAATCAAGCGCGCATATTATTTCAGCCATTATGATTACCTTTCCTTATTTTTCTGATTTTTCCTCTTCAATTATGGTGTTTACCGCATCAGGGTTTTTCAGCAGGGCCGTACCTATTACAAAAGCCCTGGCGCCTGCCAGCAAATAATCCTGAACGTCTCCATAATCACTTATTCCTCCGCAGGCCGCTATATCTATTGACGTATTCTGCCTTATCTGTCTGACTGCTTTGAGAACAACGGGTTTAATTGCCGGGCCTGTCAGGCCTCCTTCATATATTGTACCTTTAAAATTAATTGCGCAGGGAATGGAGTTGGAGCAGACAACCGCATCAACTCCAAGTTCTTCCAGCCGGAGGCTTAAATCAACAGGTGAATCTACCGCATTAATTTTTACCCATAAAGGCAATTCCGAGGCTTCCCTGACTTTTCTTACAACACCGGCGCATTTTTTACTGTCACGGGTAACAACTTCTCCTTTCAGGTTGGGGCATGAGAGGTTAAGTTCAAGCGCATCCGCTCCTATGCCGGAAAGCCTTCCGGCAATCTCTGCCCACTCATCGGGTGTCTCTCCGAATATGCTTATAACGGCAGGACAGGGGAGTTCTTTTATTGCAGGGAATTTTTCATCTATAAATACTTCAAGGCCGCAGTTCTGCAGCCCCACGCGGTTTACTACCCCGTTTTCAGTTTCAAATATACGGGGCGGGGCATTACCCTGGCGCGGATTAAGGGTTATTGTTTTTGTTGTAACGGCTCCCCAGAGCAGCCGAAGACCCTTGAAAAGCTCCCATGCCTCGGCACCGTAGCCGTAGCATCCGCTTGCCGGCAGGTAAGGAGTAGAGAGTGTAAGGCGGCCGAATTTAAGAGCCATCCCAGTCTATCTTTTCTGCATCAAAAACCGGCCCGTCCGTGCAGGTAAGGCGATAACCCTGCAGAGTTCTAACCACGCATGACTGACAGAGGCCTGTGCCGCACCCCATATGCTCTTCCCAGCTCACAAAACATTTTTTATTATTGAGCTTTGATATCTCAGCTGTTTTTTTCATCATTGCTTTCGGGCCTGCCGCATATACCGTTCCGGCATCCTTTATATATTCATCAAGAATATCAACGACCGTGCACCTGTCGGATTTTTCTGAGACGGCAACAGTTTTATGGCCTTTTGCGGAAACAGGTTCAAGGCCTATATGTTCCTCCGGAGAACATACGCCGTGCAGGAATGTTCCCGGATTGCTTGAATGAAGGCTGAGAAAATATAACGGAGCCACACCCACGCCGCCGGATACGAAAAGAGGTTTTGCCGAAGGTTCTCCGAAACCCCTGCCGAGCGGGCCCATTATGTCAAGCTCGTCTCCTTCACCGCAGCTGCTGAGTATGCGGGTTCCCGATCCGGTGACCCTGAAAAGTATTTTAAAAAAGCCGGATCCGGCTTCAAATACGCTGAAAGGTCGCCTTAAACTTTTGCCTTTTACGGCAATATTGACAAATTCTCCCGGAGAACAGCTTTCGGATATCCCGGGTTCCTTAACAGTGAAAATATATATGCAGGGAGAAACTTGCTCCTTTAAAGTAACAATCCCCTTTTTAATTAAAGACGCTTTCATTCTTGTAGGCTATCTTGCCTTCGGCCAGGGTAAGTACGGGAAGTCCTTTAAGTTTCTTTCCCAGGTAGGGCGAGTTCTTGCTTTTTGAAATGAAAAAGTCTTCTGTAATCTGTATTTCTTTTTCTGTATCAATAACTGTTATGTCCGCGGGAGAACCTTTTTCTATCTTACCAAGATTCTCCTGTTTCAGAATTGAAGCGGGTTTAACAGTCAGGGATGCAACAAGGTCGCTGAAAGATATAGACTTTTTGTCAACTAAAAAGGTGTAGAGGGCGCCGAATGCGGTTTCCAGCCCGGTTATTCCGAACGGGGCCAGAGCAAACTCCCTGTTTTTTTCCACATTAAGATGCGGAGCGTGGTCTGTTGCTATGCAGTCTATCGTTCCGTCTTTCAGTCCATTTATAAGAGCCTTTATATCTTCCTGCGTCCTCAGAGGAGGCTTCATTTTAAAATTGGTGTCATAACCTATCACATCCTCTTCGGTAAAAGTAAGGTGGTGGGGAGTAACTTCCGCGGTCACAGCAATTCCTCTCTTTTTCGCTTCGCGTATCATATCGACCGAACGTTTTGTTGTAATATGGCACAGATGAAGACGGCACCCTGTAAGTTCGGCAAGAGAAATATCCCGTGAGACTATAATCTCTTCAGCCTGTGCCGGCATGCCCCTGAGGCCCAGTATTGTTGATGTTTTTCCTTCGTTCATCATGCCTTCCCGGGTGAGGTTCAGGTCCTCCGGATGTGAGAAGAGGGGGAGATCAAACATTTTGCAATACTCCATTGCCCGGCGCATTATCATGGAATTCATAACAGTTGTCCCGTCATCGGAAATGGCTATGGAGCCCGCCTTGTGCATTTTCCCTATCTCGGTGAGCTCCTTTCCCTTGAGTTCCTTTGTAACTGCGCCAACGGGAAGCACTCTGACTTTACCCTCTGTGGCATTGGTTGCAATAATATACTTTACTCCGGAAACCGAATCTATCGCGGGTTTCGTGTTTGCCATTGAACATACGGTTGTAAATCCGCCTTTAGCTGCAGCCCTTGTTCCCGAAGCAATGGTTTCCACGTCTTCCCTTCCGGGTTCGCGCAGATGGGTATGAAGGTCTATCATCCCCGGTATGACATATCTCTGCCCCGCATAGAAAGTTTGACATTTCACAGAAATGCTCTTATCTATTCTTTCTATTTTGCCGTTGCTTACAAGTATATCCGTTACCCTGGCTTTGCCGGATTCCGGGTCAAAGAGCCTGGCCTTTTTAAGTAATATTTTCATCTTTTCCTCCAGAGAGCAGGTAAAGTACAGCCATCCTCACGGCAACCCCGTTAGTTACCTGCTGATCTACGACGGAATTGGGAGAGTCGGCCACATCAGAAGATATTTCAATTCCCCTGTTCATAGGGCCGGGATGCATTATGAGAAGGTCTTTCTTGGCGCCGGCCAGTTTAGTCGAGTCAACCCCGAAAACAAAACTGTATTCCTCAAGGCTCGGAAAAAGCAGCTCTTTCTGGCGTTCCTTCTGAATGCGAAGTATGTTTATTACATCAAGTTCACCGATTATCTCTTCCGGCCTGTGGTAAACACTGACCCCCAGCTTTTCTATATCCCTTGGAATAAGGGTGGCGGGGGCTATTACGCAAACCTCTGCTCCGAGTTTTGTAAGACCCCATATGTTAGAACGTGCGACACGGGAGTGAAGAATATCGCCGACTATACCGACCTTAAGGCCCTTTATCCGTCCTTTTTTCTCCCTTATAGTGTACATATCAAGCAGTCCCTGAGTGGGATGTTCATGAGTTCCGTCCCCGGCGTTTATTATTGAGCATTTTACGTGTTTACTCAGCAGGTGCGGCGCTCCCGAGTGAGGATGCCTCATTATTATAATGTCGGCCCCGAGAGCCTGAACGGTGCGGCCTGTATCAATAAGGCTTTCTCCCTTTTCTATGGATGAAGCTTTCGCAGCTATATTTATAGTATCTGCGCTGAGCCGTTTTGCAGCCAGTTCAAATGATATTCTTGTTCGCGTTGAAGGTTCATAGAAAAGGTTTACCACTGTTTTTCCCCTTAGAGGAGGCGTTTTCTTAACGGTGCGGGTAAATACATCTTTCATCGGTATGGCGGTGTCAAGAATAAGCTCTATTTCTTCCCTGGTAAGTGTTTCCAGCTCTATAAGGTCTTTGCGGTTAAATTTCATGGTATTAACTTCCTTTTCCGGGCTTTCTGTCTGTCACGAAGACTTCGTCTTTTCCGCCTTCTTCGGTCATCATCAGCTGCACCCAGGCGTTTTTAGGCAGGTCAATTTTTTTTCCCGTATAGTTAGGCTCAATCGGAAAATCCCTGTATCCCCTGTCAAAAAGAACGCAGAGCCGAACTTTGGAGGGCCGGCCGAAATCAATCATGTGGTCCAGGGCCGCCCTGACTGTGCGCCCCGTCCATAAAACATCGTCAACAAGTATCACATACTTGCCTGTAATGTCAAAATCAAGTATAGTCTGTTTAATCTGAGGCTGGACAGGGCGGTTGAAAAAGTCATCCCTGTATAGGGTGATGTCGAGTATGCCTACCGGTATTTCTTTACCGGTAGTTTTTTTTATCTGCTGCGCAATGCGTTTTGCTACATGCGCGCCGGCTGAGCGGATTCCTATGAGGACAAGATCTTCAGCCCCTCTGGTATCATCTATTATTTCCGAGGAAAGCCTTTTGATTTTTCTCTGGAACTCCTGCGAGTCCATAATTTTTTTGTCTTTCATGGTTGCTCCTTTGCAGTAAGGCGGAAATATGTTTCCGAAGCGTCCCGGTCTTTAGGATAAGTTTAAAAAGAATTTTTGATTTGTCAAGAAAAAATACCGGCAAAAACAGCAGTTAAAAAAGAGTGTCGGAATGCAGAGCCTGTTGGTATAGCTTTTTACTATAGCAATAATTTTAGAAATTGTAAAGCCGCAACGTTTTCTCGACGACAAAGCATCTTCTAGTAAATTTAAAAAGTATTATTTAAGGGCATATTATTGACTGTGAAACAGAGTTCAACTTGACATAAAATGCGCATGATTATAAATTGAAACATACATTGATAATTATGCTTAGTTTAAGAGATAGGGGCGTCTCTGCCGGATTTTAATTAAAAAGGAGTGGTTTTATGAGTAAAAAGTTTTTAGAAAACATAAAAAAAAGAAACGGCAACATCGCTGAATTTAAACAGGAGAAAATAACCCGCGCCGTAGAAAAGGCAATGAAGGAACTGGGAAAAAATGACACTAATGGTAAAAATGTGTCCGAAATATCCCGTCAGGTTTCAGATACCGTAACACACCGTCTGAAAAAGAGTTACGGCTACATGACCCCGAATGTTGAAGAAGTGCAGGATGTAGTAGAAGAGGTTCTTCTGGACGGAGGACATTCCGAAATAGCACGCACTTACATTCTATACAGGCATATAAAGAATGAAAACAGGCAGCGCAAGGCCTTTCTTAAAAAAATAGAGGGCCTTATAGATTCCTATATATCAAAGGATGACTGGAGAGTAAAGGAAAACAGCAATGTTTCCTATTCCATATCGGCAATGCAGGAGTATATTTCCGGTGCAGTTATAGCCGAATATACGCTGAAACACGGATATCCCCCGGAGATAGCCCGGGCGCACAGGGAAGGGGATTTTCACATACATGACCTCTCGGTTGGAACTTTTGCCGGATACTGCGCAGGATGGTCGCTGAGCCAGCTTCTGCTGGAAGGTTTTAACGGTGTACGGGGCAGAATAGCCGCCAGGCCGGCAAAACATTTTAATGCCGTACTTGGCCAGATAGTAAACTTTATGGGGACTCTTCAGAACGAATGGGCAGGCGCCCAGGCTTTTTCTTCATTTGACACATATCTAGCTCCCCTGGTTGCAAAAGACAACCTTTCCTATGCCCAGGTTAAGCAGTCTGTTCAGGAATTTATTTTCGCAATAAATGCTACCTCCAGGTGGGGAAACCAGGTTCCGTTTACCAATCTTACCTTCGACCTTGTTCCTCCGGAGGATTTAAGAGATAAGCCTATAATATACGGCGGCGAGATTCTAAACGATGAAAAGTACGGCGATTTCCAGAAAGAAATGGATATGATAAACCGCGCTTTCATAGAAATTATGCTTAAAGGCGATATGGACGGAAGAGTATTTACTTTTCCTATTCCCACATACAATATAACAAAGGAATTTGACTGGGACAGCGAGATTTCCGACCTGCTCTTTGAAATGACTTCCAGGTACGGGATACCGTACTTTCAGAACTTCATAAACAGCGATCTGCGCCCAACTGATGTAAGAAGCATGTGCTGCCGCCTTCAGCTTGATGTGCGAGAGCTTAAAAAGAAAACCGGCGCTCTTTTCGGATCCGGTGAAAAAACAGGCAGTATAGGGGTTGTTACGATAAATCTTCCCCGCCTGGGATATACCAGCGACGATGAGGAAACTTTCTTTGAAAAGCTTGAAGAGCTTATGTACCTGGCAAAGGAATCCCTTGAGATAAAAAGAAAAGATGTTTCAAAAAATATGGCTCAGGGGCTGCTGCCCTGGTCCAAGAGATATCTTGGCAACCTGGACAACCATTTTTCTACTATAGGACTTGTGGGAATGAATGAAACATGCCTTAACTATCTCGGAAAAGACATATCCACCCCCGAAGGCAAGCAGTTCGCCCTGAAAGTGATGGATTTTATGAGAGAAAAGCTGGAGGTTTACCAGGATGAAACCTCACACATATATAACCTGGAAGCAACGCCGGCCGAAGGTACCGCCTACCGTCTTGCGCGGCTTGACAGAAAAAAATTCGGAGACAGCATAATTGCTGCCGGCGGCGAAACTCCCTACTATACAAATTCATCGCATTTGCCGGTTCATTTTACCGACGATGTTCTTTTTGCGCTTGACCACCAGCAGGAGCTTCAGTCCAAGTATACCGGGGGAACTGTTCTTCATACTTTCCTTGGCGAATCCCTGGTTTCAAGCCAGGCCTGTAAAGAGTTTGTGAGGAAGATCGCATATAAATCGACTCTTCCTTACTTCACCATAACCCCGACATACAGTATCTGTGACGAACACGGCTATATCTCTGGAGAACACCACAGCTGTCCGACATGTGAAAATAAAACAGAAGTTTACAGCAGGGTTGTCGGATATTACAGGCCTGTCGGCAACTGGAACGACGGAAAGCAGCAGGAGTTCACGGAAAGAAAGACTTACTCTGCGGATTTCGTTTCTCCCGAGGAGATTGAAGAAGTTGTCCGGCCGGTTAAGGAAAAAACAAAAAAGAAACCGAAGGACAACCCGGAAACTGCCGTGGATGAACCGGAAGCTCCGGTGGCTGACGTGAAAGTTGAAACGCAAAAGCAGGACAACAGCCAGCTTGCTCTATTTTAATTTGTGTGTTATTTGCCGGAATAAAGAAGACTTCTCTTATTGACTGGCCTCCTAATACAGTAACAACTTTATTTACAAGGGGGTGTAATTTAAGATGCCCGTGGTGCCAGAACCCGGATCTTGTTCTGACGGAAAATGCCCCGGAAGATATACCTGTTGAAGAGATTTATAGCTTTTTAGATAAAAACAGGAAATGGATTGACGGGATATGCATTACCGGGGGAGAACCCCTGGTTCAGCCGGGACTTGAAGGCTTTCTTAAAGAAATGAAGAATAGGGGCGTTCCCGTTAAACTTGATTCAAACGGTTATATGCCGCTGAAACTTAAAAGCGCTATTGAAAAAGGACTTGTTTCCTATATTGCAATGGATATTAAGGCTCCTCTTACTGCAGAAGAATATTCAATAGCTTCAGGAACCAGTATTGACATAGAAAAAATAATTCATAGTATTCATATTCTCAGGGAAGAGAAGGTTCCCTATGAGTTCAGAACAACGCTTGTCCCGGGTATAACAGAAAAAGAAGAAGTAGAAAAAATTGCCGGGTTTCTCAAAGGGGCCGCCCGTTATGTCTTGCAGAATTTCAGAGGGGGTGAAACACTTGACAGCAGCTTCAACGGTATAAGGCCTTACGAAAAGGAAACATTGCTGAAGGCAGGAGATATAGCCCGTAGTTATGTAAATCAGGTAGAGGTAATACAGAGATGAAAGTTCAGCTTATTTCAGTCACACCCGACGCCGAGAAAGTAATAGAAAAAGCGGCGCGGACTTGTTATATGTCACACGGCAGGATAACAAAGGATTCCCATGCGGCATTTATAAAAAGACTGATCGGAGCAGGACATCTTTCCGTGCTGGAACACGCTACAGCGACCTTCAGCCTGGAAGGAGTCAGCCGCGCGCTTACTCACCAGCTTGTCCGGCACAGGCTTTGCTCCTATTCACAGCAGTCCCAGCGTTATGTAAGAGAAGACAATTTTCAATGGGTAGTCCCGCCCGATATAAATAAAGATGAAAAACTTAAAAAAGAATACAATCAATGTATGGAATATCTCAGGGACAGGTACAGTTCTTTTCTTAAAAACGGGCTTAAAGCCGAAGACGCCCGTTTTATTCTTCCCAACGCCTGCTGTACGAATATTGTTTTTTCTGCCAATTTTCGGCAGTTAAGGCATACTATTGCCCTGCGGGGTTCATCCAAGGCTCAGTGGGAAATACGGGATCTTTTTATGAAAATTACCCTGTTAATGAAAGAAGTTGCGCCGAACTGTTTTTTTGATTTTAATATAGACACCGAAAAGAATGTTATTCAAACAGGCGGCGCAGATGTATGATGATGATAATGGATAAACAAAGGAGAAAAGAAATGGACAGAGCATACGGATTTGATGAAGTAGCAATAGTTCCGGGCCGGGAAACCTGCGACCCGGAAGAAGTAAACGTAGCCGGCAGCATAGGGGGCCATAAGTTTGATATCCCATTCATAGCAAGCGCAATGGACGGGGTAGTCTCTCCGGAATTTGCGGCAACTATGGACCGTTTCGGCGGGCTTGCCGTTCTCAATCTTGAGGGAGTATTCACGAGATACGAATCTCCCAGGGAGGTTCTTGAAGAAATAATAGCTGCCCGCACGGAAGAAGTCACCCCGCTGCTGCAGAAGATTTATGCGGAACCCATAAAGGACGAGCTGGTGACTAAAGTTATAAAAGGGATGAAAGAAAAAGGAATCCGCGTATGTGTTTCGGCAACTCCTGTCAAGGCTGAGAAACTGGGAAAACTCAGCAAAGATGCAGGTGCCGATCTTTTTTGCCTCCAGGCAACAGTTCTTACCCGCAACCACCAGTCCACAAAATATAACCCGCTGGACCTGGATAAGTTCATTAAGGATATGGAGATACCGGTTATACTGGGAAATTGCGTCTCTTATGAAGTAGCAATGGACCTTATGGAAGCCGGCGCCAGCGCTGTTCTTGTAGGAATCGGCCCGGGAGCGGCCTGCACTACAAGAGGCGTTCTGGGAATCGGCGTCCCCCAGGTAACGGCAACTATGGACTGCGCCAGGGCCCGTGATGACTACTACAAAAAGACCAACCGCTATGTTTCGGTTATAACAGACGGCGGAATGACCCAGGGGGCTGATATCTGCAAGGCTTTTGCAAGCGGTGCTGATATGGTTATGCTCGGCAATACATTTGCCAAAGCCCAGGAGGCGCCCGGAAAGGGATACCACTGGGGAATGGCCCTGCCGCATCCTTACCTTCCGCGCGGGACAAGGATAAGAGTAGGTATGTGCGGCCATCTGGAAGAGATACTTATAGGGCCGGCAAAAACAGACGACGGGACACAGAACCTGGCAGGGGCGCTTAAACTTTCGCTGAGCTGCTGCGGGGCTAAGGACATAAAAGACTTCCATTCCAAGAGCACTCTCATAATAGCGCCCGAGATAAAAAAGGAAGGCAAAATTTATCAGAAAGCCCAGAGCCTGGGAATGAGTAAATGATACAACCTGACAGCTGGATAAAGAAGATGTCGCAGGAAAAGGGTATGATTGAACCCTTCTGCGACAAACAGGTCCGTGACGGAGTAATATCGTACGGACTTTCTTCCTACGGCTATGACATAAGAGTTGGAAGCCGCTTTAAGATATTTACCGATATAAATTATGCCCAGGTTGATCCCAAGGACTTTGACCGGGGATGTTTTGTCGATGTGGAGAGCGACACCCACATACTGGTGCCGCCGAACTCCTTTGCTCTTGCGCAGACGGTTGAATATTTCAGGATTCCAAGAGATGTCTTAGCAGTCTGTGTCGGAAAATCGACATACGCCCGATGCGGTATTATAGTAAACGTTACTCCTTTTGAGCCTGAGTGGGAGGGAAACGTTACACTTGAAATTTCAAATACTACTCCGCTTGCCGCAAAAATTTATGCCGGCGAGGGAATAGCCCAGGTACTTTTTTTCAGAAGCGAAACGCCCTGTGAAAGGTCATATG
>PWOI01000210.1 GCA_003557485.1 Elusimicrobiota bacterium
ATAAAGCCTTATTAAGTATTATTATGCTTCCAGTTATCAATTAACTTGGAATATAATATTTTCTGCTCAAGGTCAGCGATCAGGTGAATATTGCCAGAGGCAAGGGCGGTTATGCTGTTCCAGGATAATAGTACAGACAAAATTTCACCCCAGAAAAGCCAGCCTTTTTCCGCATAGGACTTTTTTATTACATTCGTTATTCGTCTTAGTTTAATAATAAAACTCAATTTTACCAGGAATATACTGCTCATATTTTCTGAAGTTAAAAAATATGAGTTCTTAAGTCTGAATTTTTTCCTGTGAATGGCCTTTCGCTGAAGTGTATCATCGGAGAGTTCAACTTTGGGGAGCGGCCAATAGAAGATATACAAAGTTGTCAGCGGGTTGAGTTCATTTGCAAAAGACAGAGTCTTTTTGATTGAATCTTTTGTTTCTCCCGGCGCTCCCACAATAACGCTTATATTGCATCCCACTCCGGCATTTTTGAGAAATACGACAGCATTTTTGATTTGTTCTTTGCTTAACATTTTTCGGTATAAACCGTTTCGTACTCGGTCATCACCGGATTCAACACCCAGGCTGACCATTATGCAGCCTGCTTCCGCAACTGTTTCTGCCCATTCTTTTGTTATGATATCTGCACGGGTTGTGCATACCCAGGGGATTTTTTGACGTAATCCTTCTTTAATGTAAAGATGACAGAATTCTTTAAGCCACCCGGGATTCATTCCAAATATTTCATCGCTCATAAAGATACTGGTTAAACCGCTATCTTTAAATTTCTCATAGTTTATTGTTATCTCTTCAATAACTTTTGACGGATCCCTAAGTCTGTAATGTTTTCCGGGAGAAGCCTCCCGCAAAGCTTTATTTGAACAGAAAGTGCAGCTGTAGGGACATCCCCGCGAGGCCAGATGCCTTAATCCTCCGTTAAAAAAAAGCTCGTTCCGGAAATATCTTTTCATATCCCAGTAACTCCAATCGGGGAAAGAAAAATCATCTAAATTATTATGATACGGTCTGAGGTTATTTTTGCAAATTTCGCCTTTGCTGTCTTTATACCAAATCCCTGCTACTTCAGGTCGTCTTCCCTCTGAGAGACACCTGAAATACTCGACAGAAGAGACTTCTCCTTCTCCTATGCATATTGCGTCAACTAACGGGCTGGATATAGTCTCTTCAGGCATTAGTGTGGGATGGACCCCTCCCCATAAAAACGGCACTCCAGGAAGGTTTTTTCTCAGAATACCCGCGATCAGGAGAGCGGCTCTGTAATTTGCGCTGTTAACCGAGAAAGCTATCGCATCAGCCTGGAAGCTCTTTAAAAAGGATAAGGTGTGTTTTTTATAATCATTTTCGTGAAATGTGTAATCAAGCAAAGCAACTTTGTTTTCTTTTGCGACCGCTGTAATTACATATGAAAAACCTATATTCTGGCCGACTATACCCGATAGGTTAGGATTGATAAACAGTACGTTCATTTTTGAAAAATAAGAATCAACTTTCAACGAATTTCTGACAACTATTCAATTTATTAGAGCAGGGAACATATTCTTTTTCCGGCAAAGAGCTGGTTCAGGCTCATTGCCCCGTGCTCCCAATTGTACAAGTGTCTTATGGGCGCTATGTTTCCAAGGGTTTGATATTATAATAAGTATAATAATTTATAGCATATGATGTCAAAAACTTAGCGGAGCAAAGAATATTTAAAGAGAAGCGGGTTTAATCAATTTCCGTTATCCATCCTTCGGGGATATTTGCCCCGGATCCGTTGAGATGGGAAATATAGGCAGTTCTTATTTTTTTCGTTATATTTTTCCGTGAGCGTTTTAATCTAGTCGTGTCAATGGAGGCTGCACTGCGAATGCCCCCGGCGGTGCTGGTAAGAAAAACCTCATCAGCAGTGTACAGATCCTCTTTGGTCATAACCCCGGTTTTACAATCAATACCGCAGGATTCAGCTATGTGAATGACAGTTCTTTTTGTGATGCCGTCTATGGCTCCGGGGCAGTCAGGGGTTATTAGGCAGTTGTTTTTAAGAATAAAAACGTTTGCGGCGCTTGCTTCTGAAATGTTCCCGTTATCATTCAGAAGAACCGCTTCTCCGGCGCCAAGGTTCAAGGCTTCTGTTCTTGCCAGCAGGTTAATCAGGTATTTCCCTGAAACTTTTGCGCCAAGCAGAGCCCGGGGCGGGGTGTTTGCGTAATTCGTGGAAAGAATCAGTTTTTTAGGGGCTTTCATGGAGATAAAATAGGCGCGGCTGTTAAACCTGCGCCCCATCAGGGCAAACCCGGCTTTTTTTGATCTAACTTTCAACTCCCTGTAGCTACCTCTGCTGAAAATAAGGGGACGTATGTAATAGCTTCCCTTTTTTTGGTTCCTTATAAAGTCTTTTACGTCAGAACAGGCTTTCTCCTCCGTGAGCGGAACTTTCAGCCCCAGCTTCTCAGCGGAAATAAAAAGCCTGTGTATGTGATCATTCAGACGGAAAATTCTCAGAGCACCTCCGCTTCTGATGCAAAGAATTCCTTCAAAGGCGCAGAGTCCATACTGAAAAGCCTGTCCGGAAAGGATCTCTCCTGCTCCGGTATTATCCGAAAATTCCGGGGTAAGATATATTTGCTTATAGGTTTTTTTCATCTTTCTCTTGTTTAAGTAAACGTTTTTTTTCCTTTATGATATTGGCATAACAGAAGGGGAGAATCTTGCCGTCCATATAGTAACCGGTATTGCACCTGTCTATTTCATACATGTTGATATCCGTTTCATCCGGCCAGGACCTGACACCGATTTTCAGCATGTTTTTATTGTGAGCCCAGGGTTTCGTATCAATGCGGAAAAGCACTTTTTTTACGGCGTTGTATAGAAAATTTATTGCACGGGGCCTTAATAAACCGGAGAGCCCGCCTGTAAAAGGGAAAGCCGGTGTTTCCGTTCGGTTCTCAGGAGAGGTAATATAAAAATCAAAGAAACAGCTCCGGATTGGAAAAATATTAAACGGGGAGATACTGTTTATTGTTTTTTTGAATTTGAGCGACCGTTCAAGATCGCGTTTCGTTATAGCCTTATGACGGCACAGGATGTCTAGAATTTCCTCTACGCTGTACTTGCGGCTTGCGGCAAACCGCCCAAGCGGAGCTGCTGAACGTATGCGGAGTTCTTTTATGAATTTTCTATGCTGAAAGGCATAGTCGATCAGCCCGTTAATTTCTTTTTCATTTACTCCCGGCACCAGAAGCACCGATAGAATAATGCGATAGTTCAGGCGCATAAGGTTATTCAAAGCAGCCAGTTTCTTATCCAGTAAGGCCTCGCCGTTTATTTTTTTATAAGTATCGTCCGAGAATCCGTTTAATGAGAATGAAACATATCTTAATCCGTTTTGTTTAAGTTTCAGGGCATACCGGTAATCCGCCAGCAGGATGCCGTTAGTTATAAGGAAAACCGTATTATTTTGAGAAAACATATTAATTATCTCCGGCAAATCCGACCTTAAGGTAGGCTCTCCGCCGCAAATGGAAATTATTATTCCCTGAAATTCCTTTGAGATTTGTTCAAGTTTATCTAAAGGGATATCCTTTCCACTGCCTGGAACCCGGTAGCATATTTCGCAGTCAAGGTTGCATTTAGTAGTGATATCCAGCATCACCTTATCGTATCTGGCGTGTTTGTTTCTAAGTCTCATATTTTATAAACCTGTACCACCGGGCCGCGATCCTGAAATATCCCGGAAACTTGTGCAAAACAATCTGACAAAATAGCCTAAAATCCTTCATTATTAATGCTGGTTATGCCGAATCCCTGTGTTTTTATAACGGTTTAGCAGTTCATCCGTCTTCCGGGTCAGGTGTTTACCGGATAAAGTATGGTTAAAGATAATCTGCCGGACGCATGCGGAATATATCTGATCGCTTTCTGGATTGAAATCCGAGTACAGGTTGCAGGAATTCAGCATATCAAAGTCAATGTTTTCCGCGGTTTGAAAAGTTCCAATTATAATACTTGTAAGCGGAGTCTCTTTCAGAAACGAGATCCCTGTTTTTTTAAGGAGTATCATTTTAATAAAACTGAATGTCAGTTTCCTAAAATTTCTGTTTGTGAGAAAACCTGCTGAGAACTCTGCCAGAAGAAGAGGAAGAGTGCAGTATCGGAACAGGAAATTACCCGGTTTTTTATTTTTCGGACCGATAAAGATGTTTAAAAGGCGGTTGATTTTCCTAATGTTAAGAATTTTAGATAAAGGAACAGGCCGGGAATTGTTCCATAATATATAGCATCTAAGTTCACACAAAGGCTGGCTTATATGGGTTATCTTTTTACTGATTCTTGAAAGCAAATAGTGAAATAGATACGCAAACTCTGTGCAGCTCAGAAAATCTTCAGGCTCAATACCGGTCTGAGAAGTTATCTGATTCAGTATTTCTGAAGCGGTTGTCGGTTTATGGGGCGGTCGTCTACCTGTTTCCCATACAGGATTAAAGTTGATGATGCGAACAAATCTGTATTTTCGGGTAAGATGTAGTAGCTCCGATATTTCGCAGAAATTGTTTTCTTTCGTGAGCATAACAAAAAGATATACCGGGATTTTATGCTTACTCATATTTTCTATTACCTGGGTTTTTATCTTGACCATAGGTTCTCCCCGCAGGAACTCATAGGTTCTGTCTTTCAGAGAGTCAAACTGTAAAATAATAAAGTCAACCCCTGCTTTTTTTAGCTCAGATGCATATGAATAATCCTGTAGATTTTTTCCGTTGGTAAACAACCCCACCGTATATTTTCTGCGTTTTAACCGTTTAATTAAAGAAATAAGATGCCTGGAAGTTGTGGGTTCACCCCCTGAAATGTATATAAGGCGGCCTTTGTAATCGGACAATAAAGAGTCAATTTCTTTGGTGCTCAGCTCCCTTGCTCTTGTCTCTTTTGCGTGTGCGAAACAGAAAGGACACCTCATATTGCAGTCAGTAGTAAGATTAATTACCAGTCCGGGGTGCTGAAGTTTGGGCAGCTTCCTAAAACCTGTTATTCTGTTATATATATTTTTCTTGTCCCAGATGTGTTTATGCCTGAAGGTACCGTGCTCCGCGCATTTCTTTTCAATAAATACATCCCCATATTCAATAGTTCTGGCGCTGATCACGTTAAGGCAAACAGGACATAAGCTCAGAGTATTTTTCAGTGTAGCCATATAAGTAAACGCATTTTTTATATCAGGAAACCACTATGCAATAAGAAATGATTTTTTTTTCCTGCCGCCCTGCTGGTTATCATTATTAATACGCATTGCCTAAAGATTTTTACTCTTTTTCAGTATTCTGCGGGAAACTTTTTCCGAAATGTAAGCGAGTTAGAGACGGCATTGCTTTTTATTATCCGTGCTATATCCGGTAGAAATATACTGCAAGTAAAGTGCCAAAAACAATATTGTAATACCTTAACCTGTTTCTTATCACTGGGAAAGAGTTATGCCTGTGAAGCAGCAGGATTATTATAAAAGCATAAATAGTTGTAAATAGTGAGAAGAGGATATCAAGTTCTCCTGATACGCTAATCAGCACTGAGTATAAGGCCCATAGCAGAACGGTGATGGCCGAGAGTTTTTTTGATGAAATATCGCTGTAGGGCCAGTATCGGTCCATAGATTTATGAGAGGCCATATGGATTATTTGAAAAGGGATGATTCCCAGCCAGATATAAATAGATATAATTATGAAAGAGCTCTGAATGGATTTGTTTATCACCCAGCCTATAGCAAATAGTAGTGTAAATCCTGTAGAGTTTAATATTAAATTGAAGGTTGGAAACTTTTTCAGGTTGAAACTGTCCGACGAGTACAGATAATTAACAGCGGCGCCTGTAATAAATATCAAGAGAACTGTTTTATTAATAAATGCCGCAAGCACAAGGGCCGGAACTGGTGCAATAGCAGATGCATACAGGGTGTTTTTTTTTTCTTCAGCCGGCAAATTATCGTCAAAATTAAGATTTAGCGAATATCCGTGAGCAAGGTAGGAGGCGGCTATAAAAAACATAAATAAAAGACCGCTTACTCTGATCTGTGAAGAACTGAAAATATAACCTAGAAATGCTATACCGGTATTGTAATACCAATCCCCGATCCTAAGTGACTTAAGAGTGCTTTTAACACTAAACATAAAATAAGTATATAAAATAATAAGAGTCTTGTCTAACCAAAGTCTTTTCCAACGCAAGATGAGCCTGAAATAAGCCCTCTGTAAAATAAAGGGCTAAAGAGTCATAATGTCTGTATTATGGTAATTGACATGAAAGACTCAGAATTATTGGTAAGTGGTGG
>PWOI01000055.1 GCA_003557485.1 Elusimicrobiota bacterium
ATATTTCGATCTTTATTTACTACTCGAAGTGAAGTTACTTCCATGCGGTTGTTCAAACCAAGTATGAAGATTAAAAATAAAATACTACAAACCCCTATAATTGAGCCTATAATTGCTCCTACAATTGAACTTTTAAAATCCATTTTCATAATTAATTCCTCCCCACTGCTCAGCATCCGGAAATTCTTCATCACTTTTATATCTTAATATCAATGACATTCTTTAAAAATAGAATCAAATAAAAAAACACTGGCTCCGGAACCAGTGCTTCTGATAATTCTTTATATTTGATTAAAGTAAATAATCATTATGTAGTTAATTTAGGAAATTAGCAGGGCTATGTCAACTGTAAGCAACCAATAATAGTTTTGCCCATATTTTGCCCATGTTGGGCATATATCAATCAAGTTCAATCAAGCTAAATCAAGTATGTTTTAGACGATGTGAGTATGTGCTCGAGGAGGGTGGAATCTTATCCGTAGTCAGCCGCTCTGTCCAGTTGAGCTACGGGCGCCCTTGGAATGAATTATTCCGGTGTTATTATAGTTAAAAGTTCAGACAAGGTCAAAAACAGTCAACACCAAACCGGGGTTTAGATAATTTAACCTAATTTTGAAAAGAATATTTTTCCATCACTTTACAAACTTTATACTGTAATATATTATGAATTTATGGAACTGTTTTTAATTTTTTCCGGTGCTTTTATAGTAGCTCTTTCCGGGGCTCTTATGCCTGGCCCTCTCTTAACAGTCACTGTGGCCCATTCCCTCCGGCGGGGTTTTTCTGCCGGGCCTCTGGTTGTACTCGGTCATATGTTTTTAGAATTAACCTTGATTCTGCTTATCCTGCTGGGACTTAAAAATTTTTTGACTCTACCGCATATAGTGATAACTATATTTCTGGCAGGGGGACTTATTCTCATTTATATGGGTATTGCCATGTTAGGCTCATCTAAAAAACTTACCCTGGAAACCCGGACCAGTGACCTTTCTTTCATGACGCATAATCCTGTTATGAGCGGTATTGCTGTCAGTCTGGCTAACCCGTACTGGATTATATGGTGGATTACCATCGGGTTGGGTTATTTAATCAAAGCTATGGAATACAATTACCTGGGCATCAGCTTGTTTTTCAGCGGCCATATTCTGGCAGATTTGGGATGGTATTCTTTTATTGCCTATACTTTCAGTAAAACTAAAAAGATTATAACTGACAATATTTACCGGAAGATAATTTATGCCTGCGGGATATTTTTAATTCTTTTCGGTTTATGGTTTATCTACGGAGGTATAGAAAAAATTATCCCTTAATGAACCCTGCCATTTTAATTTTTTACGGAGCTTACCTTTATTTTTAATCGGTAATTATAGTAAAGCTACCGGAATAAAACTATATCAATTGCGATAAAAAAGTTCTGGCAGGAACAGCTACCGGATAATTAATTGAAAAACAGTCTTTAGCTGCAAACTCTTTATTAAATACTACCTGAAAAGCATGTTTTGCCTTTGTTTTATCCTGAAAATATGATAGATTTTGATTTAATTCTTTATCTTTTGTCTTGACTTCTACCAGGAACCACGGCTTTTTATTTTTAGTTACCAGGAAATCTACTTCTCTTTTTTCATAAGTTCTTAAATAAAAAAGATCATAATCCCCAAAACCGTTATCACTCCACCAATGTACAGATTTTAACAGATGTGATGCAACAAGATTTTCATTTCTTTCTCCCTCGGTAACAACTGATGACCAATCCCAAAGATATACTTTGGGTTCTTTAGTAAGTGATTTTGATATATTTTTTGACCAGGGTTTTATTCGAAAACAATAATATAAAGACTCTAACGCAGAAATCCAGTTTCTTACAGAATTTTCAGAAGCTCTGATTTTTTTTGCAAATGATGCATAATTGCATTGCTGTGTCGCATTCAATTGAATTAACTCCGCTAATATTTCTACCTGGCCTACTTCATTTATTCTTGTTAAATCTCTCAATTCCTCTTTAAAAAGCAACTGTTTTCTTAAACTCTTCCACTTGTTAAAAAATTTCATATCTTTTTTTAAAAATGGTTCCGGAAACCCCCCGTACTTTAAAAGAGCCTGATAGTCTTTATTCGGAATATTTTTAGGTTTTCTTATTTCATCTTCCGAATATTTTTTATATGCAATTTCACCAATTGTTACCGGATGCATTCTATAAAGAAAATACCGCCCCATTAAACTGTCAGCGCTTTTCCTGTATATATTGCAATTGGCGCTGCCCGTAATTATTACTTGAAATCTGTCTTTTGCATAAACATCGTAAAACCCCTTGATGAAATTTTTCCATTCGGGATATTTGTGCAATTCATCAAAAACAACAACTGAATTCTCTGTAAGACCTATTTCCTGAGCCAGCGCATCCTGACCTTTAAGTATTAAATGACGTGTTTTTTCGTTATCCCAGTTAAAATAACTATGCTTCGTTCTATATGCTCTGCATGTCGTGGTCTTGCCAACCTGTCTTGGACCTAAAATAAATACGATTTGTTTATCTTCCCGGAAATGATTCTCTATTAAACTTTCATATATTCTTTTCATATAATTAATTCTAATCGTTAAAACCTTATCTGTCAAGAGAATTCCGCAATGAATTGCGTATTTCTACGGAGAATTCCGCATTCCTCTGCATATTACTCCATTCAGGGGAGAGGCCCCCTACAATGTCAATTTAATTAATAAGAAAATTTGGCCCATGCCGGGTATATGTCAATAAAGCAGAATCAAGTATGTTTTGACGATGTGTTTAAGTGCAGAGTAGGGGCTGAAGATATTTCAGGCTCTATTAATTTCAAAGAGTTTCTTCTTGTCGAAATCCCGGTCGGGAATTTCCCAATCCCTGCCGTACCTGTTTTTTAAATAACCTTTATAGTCCTCAGGCAAAGAGTAGCTATCATTAAGAACTTTTTTCTCAATTGTATTTTGACAAAATTTTTCGGGTATTTTTACAATAAAATAATCCCTTTTTTGCCTTATACCGTAGCAGTAAAAATCTTCAAGTTTTTTTACCGCAAATATCTCTATTTTTGTTATTCCTTTCTTTAATAACGTATCTACTTTTATTTTCCTTATATCACCTTTTATGAAGCATTCCGCATCTCTGTCATATTTAACGAGTTTGTATTTTAGCTGAGTCTTTTCAAAATCAGATACAATTTTATCTAATTCTTCTTTTTCAGAGCAACAGATAACAAGGTCCACATCCTTATCACACGGCAAAAGCCTGTTCTCTCTTACTGCGCCCAGAAGCGTTCCTGCCTCCAGCCAGTATGTTATATTGTTTTTTTTAAGAATTTCTTTAACAGTTTTTAAAATATTCAGAACTTTTTTTGTCCGGGCTTTTATTTGACGCTCTTTTAATATTTTAAACACGGGGATTATGTCATTTCTGATATTTTTGCAAGAAGTTCTTTGTTGTTGAATGGTTTTAGAAAAAAAAAGGACGGGCCATCGGGTTTAAGTGTTTCATAAAGGTCCTTATCTTTAACCAGCCCTGAGTTGAATATTACGGGAGCCGTTACTCCTTCTTCTCTCAATTTTTTGATGCTTTTCCATCCGCTTAATTCCGGCATAATTACATCCGAAATTATCAGGTCATGTTCCCCGGAAATGCCTTTTTCAACAAGTTCCCGGCCAGTACGGGCGATCTCTACTTCATAATTTCCTGCAAGAATAAGCTGAAGCAGTTTTATTACATCAGGATCGTCGTCCGCTACAAGTATTTTTTTCTTCAGGTTCTTATTTTTCTGTGCAGCCTTCGCCTTACGGGGGTACGATTCTTTTTCCTGCAGCTGAAACATTCTATCTCCCAGTACAGCACTCACTGTATCTATAAGCTGCTTGCTTGAAAATGGATAGACAAGAAAATCATCTACGCCGGGATGTTCTCCCGCAAGATCGAAACCCTCAGGTATCATCATTATAACCGGGATGTTTTTTAATTTTATTTCTTTATTTATCCGATCGGCAAGTTCGTATCCGGTAGTTTTATCCATTATATAGTTCATTATGATAAGGCAGGGGGTGGTGCTTAGGGATTTTTCTATGCATTCAGGACCCGTTGAAACCTCCAGAATCTCAACCCGGTAGCCCCGAAGAGACATTCTCACAAGAAAACGGGTATCTTTATCGCTTCCTGCTACGAGAAGTTTTTCTGCCGGAGAGGCCATCACATTATTGCAAGTGCTATAGCGATAATGCTCAGAGCCGAGGAAACTATTCCAAGAGTAACAAATACATTTCTCGGTTTTGTTTCTTCTTTTTTGTCTTCTATAAGTATGCTGTTTACGGTGATCTTTTTTTCGGAAACCCTGTTCAGGCTGTCAGTTGCCTTTATGTTTATTTCATTCTCCCCATATCTGAGATTAAGCCCCGCTACAAAACTGCCGTCATCGTCGGCACGGACCGGATTGCCGTTTATATGTATCCTGGAGCGGGGAACGGCACGGCCGCGTATTGTTACTATCCTGCTGGTTAACTCGGCTTTATCTTCAGGCGAAAAAATAATTATTTCGGGAGGCGCCGTGCTTACAGTGAATTGAACGGGCCGGGAAAAACGGCTTGTCATGCCATAGCTGTCTATAAAAGCAGCACGCCAGAAATAGTCTCCGTCAGGAAGATTATGAGCAAACTCATCCGGAGAAGCGCGGTCTACCTCCTCTTCTACAAGGAGTTGGGAAAAATCCTCATCAGCTGAAATATGCATAATTACTTTTTCTATTTCTCCACGGCGCACTCTTTCGGCAGGCATATTAATTCTCTCAGAAAAAAAAGTAAAGTCTATGTCGGAAGAAGCAAGAAATTCTGCCGGAGCATCATCACTGTCTATACCTCTTCCCTCAAACTCCGGAGCATCGGGCAGTTCTATAGGCCTTATTGGAGGGGCATCAAACTCTGCCCTGGACATGTATCCCTCCCGAACAGTAACCCTCTCTCCAGCTGATATAAAATCAACAGAACCCCGGAATACGCTGAGAGTAGTGGTTTTCTGTTCGTCAACTTTTGCTGTGTATTCCGAGACGCGCATAGGTTCGATAACTGCAGAATCGGTTAAAACCTTTACATCACGCGCCCTCAGCTGGCCGATATTAAGAGAAACCACATCTTCCCGGGCCGGCTCGGGCGTAAGAAAAACAAGGGAGTTTTCACCTATTCTCGCATAACTTTCGCTGGCAAGATACTGTATACTCGCAGAAGAATTAGCCGATGTTCTTATTCCATCCTCCGGATAAAGGCGCTCTCCAAGCGCTGCCGGACTCCAGGCAGCCTGTCCGCTTTTACGCATTCTTACCTGGTTGCGGAGTTCTATAAAATCTGCTATTTCACCCCTGACCATCTCAACAGGAACAAAAATTTTGTCCCCGGGATAAATCAAATTAGGGTCTCCTGTAGGTATTTCGTTGTACTGAAGAAGTTCCGGCCATCTGTGAGGCTCATCAAGGTATCGCTGAGCAAATCTTGAAAGGGTATCACCCGGAGATACTTCAATTTCGATAAGCTGAACCTCGGCCTGCTGGGCAGGCAAACCCGACGGCAGGCTTATAAAAACAATAAAAACAAAAGATATTATAATACTTATGCACTTCATTACAGTATATTTATAATACAGAAACGATTACTCTTCAAGATGTTGCCTTTTTGTCATCATCATCAGTTCCGGATTCAGAGCGCGGTATCCAGAATTCAAACCTGGAACCCTTGCCGGGTTTTGATTCAGCCCGTATTTTTCCGCCATGAGCCTCAATTATATATTTAGTTATTGTCAGCCCGAGGCCGGTGCCTTTTCTTTTTCCTTTGCTGCCATGAACCTGTTCAAATTTATCAAATATTTTTTTGCACATTTCTTCAGGCATTCCTGAACCGGTATCCTCTACAGCAGCCTGTATTTTATCTCCTTTATCCTCAAGTTCCATTCTTATTTCTCCACCTTCAGGAGTAAACTTCAGAGCATTGCTCACCAGGTTTACAAATACACGCTCCAGAAGATTTTTATCAGCTTTTACCGTTTTTAAATCATTTTTCTGTATAACCTTTATCTCCACCTTATCCTTCCTTGCTTGAGAAGACATCGTTTCAAGAACAGAATCCACTACTTCAGACCTTATATCAACTTCTTCCATTTCCATAGGCATGCTTCCTGATTCCATTTTGGCAACATCAAGTATGTCGCTTATCATTACAAGCAGCCTTTGTGAAGACCTGTCTATTATTTCCAGAAATTCTTTCTGCTGCTCATTTATTTCGCCGGCTGATCCGTCCATGAGGAATTCAAGAAATCCCCTTATGGAAGTCATAGGGCTTCTGAGATCATGGGTTATGGAATGAATAAAATCGTCTTTCATCTGCTCTAACTCTTTTTCAAGTGTTATATCTCTTATCACAGTAACCGTTCCCAGATCCTGATGCGATTCCGCCTGTGACACAATGGAAGTCTCCGCCATCAGATGCTTTGTAATATTTTCACTTGAAAGATTAAGTTCCTTTACAATGTGATCCTTTTTTTCTCTCGCTTCACGGAGGCTTTCGTATATTTCTTCTCTTTTTATGATATCCTGTATTTTTTTACCCTCAAGGGACTTATTTATTCCCAGCAGCTGTCCGGCTCGCTTATTTGAAAGCATTATGTTGCCTGAATAATCCGTCATTATTATACCGTCCGCTATGGAAAAAAGAATAGCGTTCATTTTATCCGCCTGCATTTCGGTATAGCGTCTGAGCTGCTGGGTCATTACCGTAAAGGTACTTGCCAGTTCAACTACTTCATCCTTAATCTTTACCTTGCCAAGCCATTGCCTTATTGGTTCAGCGTTAAAATTGCCGGCAGCTATCTCTCTGGCAACACCTGTAAGCCTTAAAACCGGAGAAGTCAGGCTCTGGGCAAGAAAATAACCTATAATGCAGGCCGCTGCCACTACGGCGATGAGAAGCAAAAGGGCCTGCCTCTGCATAACCCTTGCGGAATAATAGGCTTCAGCCTGATTCTGCTCAACAATCGCCCCCCAGCCAAGTCCCGCAAAAGTAGAAATGGGCGCATAGGCGCCAACTATTTTTTCTTCGGTTTCCATATCCTCAAATTCTATGCTGCCGATCATTCTACCGGAAAGAACTGCCTCTACAATGGGCCTGTATATTACGGAAATTTTTTCCATTCCTTTTTCTTCATCGGGATGAATTATAATTCTCCCCTGTGAATCAACAACATACGCAAACCCCGTTTGCCCGATTCTTGTTTTTTCTACCAGCTGCAGCAGTCCGGAGAGATCCGTTTCTATGAAAATAAACATGTTTTCAGCGAAAGGGTATACAACATCAAGACGCGGGATGCCATACTTGTAATAGAGATCGCTTACTGCAAATTCTCCGGTACGGCGGGCCCGTATAAAACCTTCGTCTTCCGATCTGTCTTCCAGGGCAACTTTACCTTCCAATTCAGGGGCAAATACCTTTGTGATCTCCCTTCCATCCTCAGTCACAAGGCTAACAGTAAGAAGTTCTTCGGTGGATGCAAGCATAGATCTGAGAAGACGCTCAATAAGAGTCCAGTCAAGGGGAGGACGGCCGTGCGTATCGATGACAAAGACAATCATATCCCTTAGCTTATCCATATGCGATTCTACCGCATCGGAAATTCTTGTCGCCTGATTTGTCTGAAGCTCAAGGGTGAGGTCCTGCAGGCTGACACGATTAATGTCTATGAGGCGCATCCCTACTATAAGTAGAGGTATGGCGGAAATAGCAAGCAGAACAACAAGAAACTTGTAGAAGATTTTTATTTTTTTAAATATCATAATTCCATCAGTTTATATTTTAAACCACTCTCCTCAAGAAAATCAAGGTCTTCCTGACGGTTTGTAGACATAATGACAACATTAGCGCTGCATTTTTTCAGCATCCGGACTGCCTGATCGCGGCCCGTGTTATCAAGATCGCAAAAAGGGTCGTCAAGAATTACAATTTTCTCGCAGGAATTGTACTCCCTGATTGCCCTAAGAAGGGCAATCCTTTTTTTCTCTCCTCTTGAAAGGCTCCAGGGAGACCGTTTCATTACAGATTTATCCAGTCCGATTTCCTTGAGCTCGTTTTCAATATTTTCAAAGTCTTCCGGCCTTTCAACTCCCAACTCACAGGCACAACTGCTGTGAATAAATTCTCTTTCCGGAACCTGCGAAACAAAGCTAAGGCAGTTATTTCTCTTTATTTCTCCACTCACAGGACGGTTTAGGCCTGCAAGAGTCTGAAGAAGAGTCGTTTTACCGCTGGCAGGCGGACCGAATATAACATTGATGCCATTATTAAAATCAGCGCTGAAATTATTTATTATCTGCCGGGACCCGGTAAAACTCGTTATTTCTATTGTAAGTCCGCTTACATTCATTTTTCAATTAATCCTCTCTATACGCCCCCCCCATATACGCATTTTTTCCCAATTTTTACCGGGAATGTTCCTGTCCGCATCAGGGAGAAACAGAAGATGCGTGGGGGAACTCTGACTTAAAAAATAGCCAAGAGCCCTGTCTATATTTTCATCGCGGGGCGGTGAATCTATAACTATAAAGGGGCGCCCGGCAATATATGCACAGGCAAGCGCAACCCTTGCTTTCTGCGAATATGAAAGCTCAAGTATACTGCTTGTAAGAATATCTTTTAATTGAAAGAGATCTACGCATTTTTCAGTTAAAGGCCCGCTGCCGGACGATTTCAGTTCTTCCTCCACCCTGGTAAAAAGAAGCTGACTTTCAATATCCTCAAAAAAAACCGACGCCGTCTGTGTCCCTCCGCAAACCAGTCCGGTTGAGGGCGTAATAAGTTTCAGAAGAATTTTTGCAAGGGTAGTTTTTCCGCTTCCGTTGTCTCCGAAAACAACAGTATTTCTGCCTTCTTTAACTTCAAAACATATATTGTTGAATATAGTTTTATCTGAAGGCAGAGGGGTGGAATACGAAACATTTTTCAGCGCAAGCATAGAACCGTAAACTCTCCTTTGATTACCTGCCGGGAAGCAATCGCATCTCTGACCTCTGATGGTTTTCCCCTGACATACTCTTCATAGACCTTGGTCATTTCCCTTATAACAAATATTTCTGTTTGTCCGTCAATATCACCAATCATTTCAAGTGTATCCAATATGCGTCTTTTAGATTCATAAAATATAAAAATTTCATCCCTGCGCATATTCTCTTCAAGAAACTTTTTTCTCTGCTGTTTTCCGGAAGGAATAAAACCTGCAAAAAGAAACTTATCACACTTAAATCCAGCCACACTCACCGCTGCCGTAACAGCGCTGGGTCCGGGCACCGGGACAACCTTTATCCCTCTTTCGTGAGCCCTATTTACAATTTCAGCCCCGGGATCAGATACTGAAGGAGTTCCGCACTCTGAAATAAGAGCAAGGGTTTTTCCGCTCTCAGCCATATCAAGATATCTTGATGCCTTTTCCGCCTCCTTAGGAGCATAGTAGGAGCGAGGAACCGATTTTATACCGTACCGGCCAAGCAGCTTGCGGGCTGTCCGTGTGTCTTCGCTTATTATCAGGTCAGCTGATTTCAGGACCTCTACCGCTCTTAGAGTCATATCGGCAAGATTTCCTATGGGCGTTGCAACTATGTAAAGCCTTCCGGCACTTTCGTTTTTCAATATATGCGGGCGGCTTTAACGGGGGAATTTCTTTTATGTCCGCTTTTTTTTATCATCTTCTCTACCTTTTCAATCTCAGAAGAAGCAATTCCCGCATCCTCAGAACCGCCGATCACTTTTAGTATCCGGTCAAGCTTTTCATAAGAAATTCCCAGTTCTTCCTCGTCGGTCTGGCCGCTGTAGAATCCGGCAGAAGGCTCTGAATCAAGTATTTGGTCTGGGATTCCCAGATAGCAGGCAAGCTCTTTAACCTCACTCTTATAGTAGTTGCCCAGCGGGCTTATATCCCCTGCTTCATCACCCCATTTGGTAAAATATCCTGTCATAGTTTCAGTTCTGTTGGATGTATTCATTACAAGCAAGTCAAAGGCTGCGGCTTCATTATAAAGAAAAGCCATACGCATTCTAGCCCCGAAATTGCCTCTTCGCAAAGGGTCTGATTCCCCGGTCATTTTTGAGAATATCTCGGTAAGGGGCGTTAAATTATAAACTTTTGGTTTAATGCCAATCGCCGAACAGAGCATCTCTACTGAAGGTTCCGGTTCTTCACTAAAGGAATGGGGCATATATAGAGCGCGGCAGTTTTCTCTACCAAGAGCTTCTGCCGCAACAGCCAGACATACAGCAGAATCCAGCCCGCCCGATATTCCGAGTACAACACCCTGTTTTCCGGCCTCTGAAACTTTTTCCTTTATAAAATTTTTAAGATGCTGCGCCAGCGCTATCTGTTTTTTCCCCGTTTCCATTTGTTTCTCTTTCTTCAAGCATTCCGTTCCTTGCAAGTATCTTCAAAAAAGCTTTCACAATCTTAGGGTCAAACTGGCGGCCGGAATGGGTTTTAAGTTCAGTAATCGCTTTTTCTTTTGAAATGCCGCTGCTGTAGGGCCTGCTTGACGTCATAGCCTCAAAAGCATCGGCAACATGTATTATCCTGGCTCCTATGGGTATTTCTTCGGCTTTTAAACCTTCAAGATATCCGTTACCGTCATATCGTTCATGGTGGTAAAGAACAAGCGGCGCCACATTGGTAAGAAATTCTATGGGTGCTATTATCTGTTCTCCAATTCTTGGATGTTTTTTTATTTTTTCGTATTCCGAATCGGAAAGGTGGCCGGGCTTCAACAGTACATTGTCTTTGATCCCTATTTTTCCTATGTCATGTATAAGCGCAGCTATTTCAATGTTACGCACAAGTTTATATGGAAGCTTCATTTCTTTTGCTATTTCAACCGCATATTTTGTCACACGCGCAGTATGGCCCTTTGTGTAGGGATCACGGGCATCTATTGCTTTTGCCAACGTCTGTATAGTACCAAGGTACATATGTTTCATATCCTCATAAAGCTGTATATTCTCTATTGCTATTGCTGCCTGGTCCGCCAGAATGCTTAGAAGCCTTTGTTCTCTTTCTCTGAAATTCTGCCCTGCAATTTTTTTATTTATATTAAGAACCCCTATCACTTTATTTTTAACTTTAAGCGGAAGCGACATAAAAGATTTAGATCCGTACTTTGCATTTGAATCCCTCATAAAACGAACATCTTTTTCAATATTTTCACAGTATATGGGTTTGCCTTCCTGGGCAACCCGGCCGGCAATTCCCTCCCCTATTTCCATACTTGTCTTTAGAATAACTTCTTCTGACAACCCTTTAGCTGCTTTTATGCTGAGCCTGTTTGTTTTTTTATCAATAAGCATAAGCGAACCTATGTCCGTATCGGCAAGTTCCGTTGCGTACTCCACAATAAGGTCGCACAGGTGTGTGAGATCTTCAGCTTTGCGGTAGGCCATTCCCATTTCCTGAAACTGGGTAAGCATAAAAAGCAACCCGTCAAGGTCTTCTATATATCTGGCGCTTTTTTCTCTTTCGTCCTTGAGGCTCTGTATGAGGCCGCGGTGAAGCTTTTTTTCCTTTGAGTACATTACCCATATAAGGATCAATATAGCTGTAAGATAAGCATATATGATAACAGCGTTCATTGTTTTCTTACGATATCCTTAATCTTCATAAGTCTTGTTATGTTTTCCCTTTCCATCTCTTCAAGCTGCATCGATATATATACTATGGTTTCTGAGAGCCTGGGAATGAATATGTATTCCAGGGCATTTACCCTGCGCCTGACTCTTTCAAGTTCAGCAGCTATCATATACATACTCTCTTCCGCATTTGAAAGCTCTATTATTTTTTTGACAAGGTTCAGAAACTCTTCCATAAACTCAAAAAAAGAAGACGAAAGCCGCAAATTTCCAAGTTCAGCGGTATTGTTTTCAAACTCAGCTTCAAGAGAAGGTATGCGCAAATTCATAATATATCTTCTGCTTCCGCTGATTTTTGCTTTCACGGGAGGATTTTTAATGTAATCTTCCAATGCGCCGGGATCGCTAAGCGACCGCGTATGCAGATAAGGAATCCTCAGTTGCTGGTATTTTTCCTCTATATCTTTTCTTAATTCCCTCACCTGTTTGATAGACTCGGTAAACCTGTCAACAAGTTCGTCCTGCTTGTCTTTAAGAAGGCGATGGCCCCTCCGGGCAAGCGTAAGGCGCTTGCCGAGCTTCATCAGTTCCATCCTGTTGGGGCTTGCGTTTAGAATATTTGCCATTTTATTTCATATATTTATCGATCTGTTCGTCTTTTACTCTTTTAAGCTCTTCGCGCGGAAGCATTTTTAAAAGTTCCCACCCAAGGTCAAGGCTTTCTTCTATTGTCCTGGACTCGTATTCACCCTGGGCTACATAGCTGTTTTCATATTCATCAGCGAACTTGCTGAATTTTTTGTCTTCGTCCGAAAGCGCTTCTTCACCCAGTATAACTGCCAGTTCCTTTGCCTGTTTTCCCCTGGCGTAGGCAGCAAAAAGCTGAGAGGTAACCGCGCTGTGATCATCCCGGGTTTTTCCCTCCCCTATACCTTTTTCCTTCAGCCTGGAAAGAGACGGCAGGACATCTATCGGAGGATAGACGCCGCCGTGTTCCAGTTCCCTGGAAAGGATAATCTGACCTTCAGTTATATATCCTGTAAGATCCGGTATAGGATGCGTTTTGTCATCGTTGGGCATTGTAAGAACGGGGATCTGGGTAATGGACCCTTTTTTGTCTTTTATGCGGCCGGCTCTTTCATAAATGGAGGCAAGGTCCGTATACATATAACCCGGATAACCCCTTCTGCCGGGAATTTCCTTCCGTGCGGCCGAAACTTCCCTGAGAGCTTCCGCATAGTTAGTCATATTTGTCATTATGACAAGCACGTGATAATCTTTTTCAAAAGCAAGAAACTCTGCTGCGGTAAGAGCCATCTTAGGAGTCGCGAGGCGTTCTATTGCAGGGTCGTCAGCCAGGTTCAGAAACATTACAGATCTTTCTATGGCACCGGTTTTTTCAAAATCTTTCCTGAAAAAATCGGCTTCCTCAAAGGTAATGCCCATTGCTGCGAAAACAACGCAGAAGTCTTCCTTTTTTCCCCTGACCGCCGCCTGTCTTGCTATCTGTGCGGTTATCTGGTTGTGGGGAAGGCCGGATCCCGAAAAAACAGGCAGCTTCTGGCCCCTGACCAGTGTATTCATAGCGTCTATTGCGGAAATTCCGGTCTGAATAAATTCATCAGGATAACTTCTTGCATACGGATTGATGGCAAGTCCGCTTACATCTTTTCTGTCTTCAGCTATGACTTCACCGCCGCCGTCTATGGGGTTTCCCAGGCCGTCAAAAACCCTTCCAAGCATTTCAGACGAAACGGCAAGTTCAAGCCCTTTTCCAAGAAATTTGACTGCAGAGTTGTCCAGGTTAGCGCCGGCCGTGCCGGCAAAAAGCTGCAGCAAAACTACATCGTCGCTTACTTCAAGTACCTGTCCCAGCCGGTCTTCACCCGACGGAAGCCTGACCCTCGCTATTTCTCCGTAAGCCACATCCTGAACTTTTTCTACATAAAAAAGAGGGCCGGCTATACTTCTTACTGTTTTATATTCTTTTTTCATTATTGACTATCCTTTTTTCTTTCGGCCTGCTTTTTGTCTGCACTCTTTTTTCCCAACTGTTCTATTATTTTCTGCGCTGTTTTTTCACCTATTCCATCTATTTCGGCAAGAGTTTCAACTCCGGCTTTTTTAATTTTTTCCGGACTGTCATACCCTTTTTCAATAAGCAGCCGTTCGGTTTTCTCACCTATTCCTTCTATTGCCGGCAGCTTTTCGTCCTCAGCGTCAGTTATATCATCTTCGGAGGAAGAAGATGCAAAAAGCTTTTCTATTTCCTTATCCAGCTTGTCAAAATCCTCTGTTTTTTCATCCTCATAAAATTTCATCCTGGCAATCTTTTCTTTTACTTTTCCCGGTTTAAGGTCTGCCAGGGTATTGCCCGCCTCAATATATTCCAGCGCCCTGGAATGATATTTCATAATCGCGGATATCATCCGGTACTGATTCTTTATATGTGTGAATGTTTCATCGGGATCAAAAGCATGCTGCTGCAAAAAGTCCTCGCGGATCATCTTTGCGGTATCAAGAACCTGCCTGTCCTTATCGGAAAGGGATTCTTCACCGACCAGCCTAACTATTTCCTCCAGTGATTCCTCTTTCTGGAGTATTCCCATCGCCTGTTTTCTTAAATCGGAAAAACCTTCTCCCACTTCCTTTTCATAGTAATCCCTGAGAGCGTCCCCGTAAAGAGAATAGGAGCGCAGCCAGTGTATTGCGGGAAAATGGCGCTGGGATGAAAGGTCATCATCAAGACCCCAGAAAACTTTTACTACCCTCAAAGTATTCTTTACCATCGGGTCGGAAAGGTCGCCGCCGGGAGGTGAAACCGCCCCTATTATGGAAAGAGACCCTTCCCTGTCGGCACCCAGGCATTTAACCCGGCCTCCCCTCTCATAAAATTCTGCCACCCTGGAGGCGAGATAGGCCGGATATCCCTCTTCCCCGGGCATCTCTTCCAGGCGGCCGGACATCTCCCTGAGAGCCTCCGCCCAGCGGGAAGTTGAATCAGCCATAAGGGCTACCTTGTATCCCATATCGCGGAGATATTCGGCTATTGTCGTACCGGTATAGATAGAGGCTTCGCGGGCTGCAACCGGCATATTTGAAGTATTTGCGATAAGAACTGTTCTTTTTATTAGGGGTTCTCCTGAGTACGGATCTTCAAGCTCGGGAAACTCCTGCAGAACATCTGTCATTTCGTTTCCGCGCTCGCCGCACCCTATATAAACAACAATTTCCGCATCGGTCCATTTTGCAAGCTGCTGCTGAACTATAGTTTTCCCACTTCCGAAGGGGCCCGGTATACATGCAACGCCTCCCTTGGCTATCGGAAAGAAGGTGTCTATCACTCTCTGCCCGGATATTAGAGGCTCTTCCGGAGGAACTTTTTCAAGGTATGGCCTTTTTTTTCTGACCGGCCACTCCTGCAGCATCTGTATTTTATGAGTTTTCCCGGAGCTGTCCTTTATTTCCGCCACATCGTCAATAACTGTAAATTTACCCGACTCTATTACGGTTATTTCACCTTCAAGTCCCGGAGGGACCATTACCCTGTGCTGGACAGTCGGCGTCTCCTCAACTGTACCTATCACAGTTCCGGCAGAAACTTTATCTCCTTTTTTCACCGAAGCCTTAAAGTCCCATTTCTTCTTTCTGTCCAGTCCCTGGGCTTTTGCACCGCGGGCTATAAAATCTCCGGTTTCGTTGCGGACTACGTCAAGTGGCCGCTGAATACCGTCAAAAATGCTCCCGATAAGCCCGGGACCGAGCTGGACCGAAAGCGAAGAACCCGTGGTTACTACTTCTTCCCCGGGTTTTATTCCTCCTGTCTCCTCATAGACCTGTATGGAGGCTTTCTCTCCGTGAAGTTCTACGATTTCTCCTATAAGGCTGTCTTTTCCAACCCGGACAACCTCGTTCATCTTTACGCCTTTCAGGCCCACCGCGCCTACAAGAGGCCCTGATATCTTTATAATTTTCCCTTTTGTTTCACTCATTGCTCCGCTCCATCCGGTTCCTTAAGCATATCTACGCCCATCGCCTTTATAGAGGCTTTTTTTATCTTATTGTCAGCCATCTCTGATTTACCCCACGGCTTCAGCACGGTTATATTTGCGCCTCTGTTTTCCAGTTCCTGCAAAACTTTTATATCTTCTATTATATTCTCATCAACTATGTAAACTGTACTGTCAAACTCTTTTTCATTGAAAATATCCGAATTCCCTATCTTATCCGCTTCAGCAGTTTCAAGTCCCGCCAGAGAAAACGGGATAATAAATTCCTTCCCGCCGACAGCTATTATTCTATATTCAGGCATAGGAATAAAAAAGATTGTCCATTATTTCCCTTGAATTAAGGCCTATCTTCAATCCCGCGTATACAGCTGTCAGGTTTTTTGCTTCTCTGAGCAAAGTGAGAAAAAAAGCGCATACCGGTTCCGGTCCGAACGTTATCTTACGCAGCTCCTTCAGGCGGGCGCCTGTCCATTCTTCTATCTTTCTTTCATAGTTTTCCGCAGGCTCATCCCTTGATACTGCTTTCATAAAAGGACGCGCGCCAAGTTTAGCAGGTATCTCGCGGCGGCAGTCAGTATTATCCCAAAAAGAAACCGGTATCTTGCCGCCTTCAAAATAGGGACCCGGTTTTATGTGCCTGATGTTATTTAAAAAATTTTTAATATCTATATGGCTGCGCCACAGCTCCTTTATTGCAGGTGAAGAAAACTTATCCAGATAAAGATGTGAAACCGAATCTATGAAGGCTTTCTCTATCTGCCTGTCGGAAAGATCACCGGAAATTTCAAGCTGCCTTACTGCTCTTTTTACCGCTTCGCCTTCCCCGGATGATACAGGGATGACTCTCCTTTCACCTGTTTCGGCTTCCAGGTTTTTTACAGACTCCATATATTCTGCCGCTCTTACAGGGACCATAAAAGCGTCAAGCATAACAGCGTCCCGCCCCATATCCTTTCTGAAATCACGGTATATGCTGTCTATATATCTGAAAGAAGCTGCTTCAAGGCCGTCTTCCTCCATATATTTTCCATACCCGGTGTCCTTAAGTTCCCTTATAAAACCTGCGGGGTTTTTATGTTCCGTAAAGCGGGTAAAGGCGCCCCTGCCGAAAAGATGCGTCTCATATACCCTTATTTTCCCTGTCAGATATAACTGTCTGTTAAGAGCCATCTTTAAAGTGTTTCTTACCAAAAAGCTTTTCAACTACCCGGTTTTCCAAGCGTTCCCTGAGATAATCCCGGACAGCTGCAGAATCGGCCGTGACTGTATAGTTTTCGCCTTCAAGTATAAACCATCCGTCAAGTTTTTTGTCGGGTTCTGCAAGCTCCAGTTTCCAGCCGCGGCGGCGATTTAATTCAGCTACATAGCCTTTGTCAAAGATATCGCTTTTACCGGACGGCCTTATTTTCTCTTCTCCGGTGGAGACCATTTTCTCAAGCAGTATTTCAGCAGCCGCCCTGGCATCCTTTTCGGGAAGTTTTTCCAGGGATTTTGCGGCTTCATCAAAAACTTGTTCAATGACCTGCCGCATTCCTGAAAGAACATCCCGTCGGGTTTTCAGCCGGGCCGAAGATATCATTTTAGTCTTTTCAAGCTCACCCTGGATTTCGTATTTTTTCTTCTCTTCTTCTACGAAACTCTTTTTCTTTTTTTCAAATTCTTCCAGGCGCTGCTTTTTTTTATCTTCAAGAATTTTTTCTATCTTCTGAATTTCCTCTGCAGCTTCTTCCTCGATCTTTGAAAGCAGGCTGCCGAGTTTTTTGTTTTCCGCCATTGTTAAATCTGTATTCCGTTAAGAAGGAATATTGTTATGACAAGGCCCAGCACCGCGTATGTTTCAACGAATGCTCCGTATATTACGGCTTTCATAGCATGTTCCGGTTTTTTTTCAGCGACGCCTATTCCGGCAGCGCAAACTCTTCCCTGATGTATACCGCTCAGCAGCCCTGTAAAAGCAATAGGCAGTGCGGCGCCCAGTATCTGCAGGCCCTGCGCTGTAGTTACCGCGGCAACATCTCCAAGAAGTCCAACTTTAAGAATTATGAGAAACGCTGCCACAAACCCGTAAAACCCCTGTGTCCCGGGCAGGGAGACAAGGATAAGCATAACACCGAATTTGTCAGGATCCTCCGAAAGGACTCCGCTGGCCGCCTGGCCTGTATACCCTATACCCATAGCCGACCCTATGCCGGCGAATATCATTGCGGCGGCAGCCGCCATAACCGAGAGCGTCAGGCCGTCCAGTCCTTCAATAGCGAGAACTATACTTTCCATATTTTACCTCCGTTTATCATTTGTCGGCAAAATTAACTCTTTTTGCGACATTCCTGAAGGGCGTAAACCTCTTACCCCCTCCCTCAAAAAATCTTGTGAAAAATTCAACATACTGAAGCCTTGATGTATGAACATAGCCGCTCAGGCAGCTCATAAGAAGGTTTATTACAAGATGTCCTATTATAAGAACAAACGGTATAGCTATATACCCTATAAATCCGGCCATTGCTGGAAGCTGTTTGGAAATTTCATTTATTGCCATTCCGAGTATGGCAGTAGCCATCCCGAGAGCGAAAATGCGCGAGTATGAAACCATGTCTTTAAAATAATCAGTCATTCCGTAAAGGTTCCCGAGGCCCTTGAGGGGACGGAGAAAAATATTTTTTGCGCTGTGGCCGCTCAAAAAAAGTATCCCAAATAATCCCAGACCGGATAAATAGGCTGAAGCTTTACCAAGGAAAGCGCTCTCAAGAGCTATTGAGTTGACCATAAAAACTGATACCCCTATAACAAAAAGAATCCTTGAAAAATCCTCATATAAACTTTCTTTTATAAAACCTCTTTTTATTTTTTCCAGAGCTGAAATCAGCTGGCCGTAAAGCACCTGTACAAAGCCCAGGCCTATTGAAAAGTAAAGAAAATACTCGGGACTTTCCATAAGGTTGATTATCCGCAGCCTTTCTATTACTGCCACCCCGTCCAGGGCGTCCCCGAACCAGCCGCCGGTCAGAACTCCCGCAACGACAGATGCTGACCCGCTGAAAAGAATGAGTTTCATAAATTTTATTGCCGAGGCGGATATTTTAAAAGATTTCAGAGCCCACACCGCAAGGCCGACCAGTATCAGTCCGTAACCCGCATCTCCCAGGCAAAGCCCGAAGAAAAAAGCAAAAAAGAAACTCAGGTGAGGAGTAGGGTCCACCCACCTGTAGCTGGGAGTCCCGTATAGATCGGTGACAACTTCAAATGATTCCGAAAAAGTTCCGTTTTTAAGAATAACCGGCGGGTCGTCTTCTTCGGAAGGCTCTTCAAACTCAATATGGCACCCGGCCTTAAGGCCGTCTACAAGCCGTATCAGGTCCTCCTTAAGAAAATCAGGGCACCATGCTGAAATTACCCTCGTATACCTGGTTGCAAGGGCCTTTTTGTACTCTGTTTCCCGCATAAAAAAGTTTTCATAGTAGTCCAGAAGCACCATATAATCAAATGATTTTTTCAGGTATTTATCTTTAATTTTTTTATGGATTTCTTTAATTTCATTTTCCGAAGATTTAATGATTTTTTCGAGGCTTTGTATCTCTTCGGAAGGCGTTTTATCCGCAGGTATATCAAATATATGAATATTGAGATTTTCTATCTCACCGGATACTTTTTTCTCGTCTTTTTTAAAAAAAGTGACAGCAAGTATTGCCGGAGGGCCCGAAGAGACCTCGACAGCCATCATAAGGCCGGACTGGTTTATAGACTCAGCGGCCTGTTGCGAAGCCCTTACTATCAGCGTCTTAGTTTTTTTTGTAGTAAGGTTTTTGCCGCTAAGCTTTATATTCTTTATTTCCCGTAGCTGATCCAACCGGTGTTTTGCATCTTCCACACGGTCGTGAATCAGACGGAGATATTTCTGCGACTGCCTTATATCCTCGTAATCTTTTCTTACATCCGTGGTTTTTTTTATTTTCTGCAGCTGACTGCTGCTAACTGCGGGAAGCCCTTCGTTAAGCTTCTTCCAGACGGAATCTTTCTGTTTGTAGTTTTTAAGATATCCGCTAATAAACTCAAGCTCAAGAATAGTATGTTTTATTTTTCCGGAATCGTCCGGAGCAACTTCTTTTTTGCTGAAAATCTCCAACTTCCCCCATTCCTGGAGCTCTTCAAAAACTTTGCCGTTGACTCCGGAGGGGCAGGCAATATGAACCTTAAGTACCCTGCTTATTGCCAAATCAGATTTCGCCTTTCAGGAAAATCTCAACAATCTCGCCCGCAATTTCAAGGCTTTTTTCAGATGAGCCTTCTATTGAAGAAAGTTTTTTCTCGGCGGAAGCCTTTATTTTTTCGACCTCTTTTTCCGCTTCAATGCGGTATTTTTTTATTATGGAGTCTTTTTCTCCGGTGAGGTCTTTTTTGAGTTCTTCCCACTTTTTATCAAACGAGCTAATAAACTCATTAAGCTCTCCCCGTGCCCGATCCCGGGTTTTCTCAATTTCCGAGAGTGCCTTGTGTTCAGTTTGAATAATTTTTTCTATAGTTTTTTCTATCATTTTTCAGTTTTAAATGTTATAACATATTGACTATAAAGTCAAGAAACCAGGCGGATTTACCGTAAAAGCAGAATTAAATTGTTTTATGGAGAGTATTTTTTGTCAGAAAGATTTTAAGTATTTTGCAACAGTATCCCGAAGTGTTTTGATATCAACGGGTTTTTCCATGAAATCCAGGACTCCCTTTTCCATTATTCCCTCTCTGCAAATTACTGAACCTGAAATAACCAGTATTTTTATTGCAGAATTGATTTTTTTAAGCTTTTCTATTAGCTCCATTCCATCCATTGCCGGCAGTTCTATATCTGTAATGACCAGATCATGGTTTACAGCTCTGAAAAGGCCCAGGCCATCCTCGGCTGAAGAGGCCAGATCTATTTCATAGTCGGAATTCTTTTTCAGTATCCTGAAATAGGCTTCTCGCAAATGTTTCTCATCTTCAACTATAAGTATTTTTTTCTTTTTAATATTCATCTTTCAAATATTTCCTGCCGCCTGTCTTTTCCGGATGCCTCTCACCTATGCCCTTACATCACATATATACACGCCTTTCACCTATAGTATAAGGTATGCGTTTAACAGATAGGCAACTTTACTGTAACATTGGTGTAACAGAGGTGTTTTTTAGAGGAAAGGCTTTATTTATCCGGTGAATTTATAACCAAAACCGGGTACTGTTTTAATATATGCCCCGCAGGTCCCCAGTTTTTTTCTGAGCCTGGCTATTGACATATCCACCGATCTTGTAGAGCCGTAATAATCATAGCCCCATACCCGGCTAAGAAGAAACTCTCTTGATAGAACCCGTTCTTTTTTGTTCATAAATACCCATAAAAGTTCAAACTCATGGGGAGTAAGTTCCAGTTCTTTTTCGCCTGCCCAGACTACCCGGGCAGGATGGTCAATAACAAGTTCTTTAAATCTGACCGATGAAATTTCTTCAATTTCGTTTATAAGTTTTGAAAGTTTCCCGCTTGCATTTATTAAATCTTTTTTTCCTTCAGGCGGAAAGTTCAGCCTCTCTATAGCGGAAACTATTGTTTTAGCCTCTGCAGCTATTTCGTTTACAACCAAATCGGATATATTTTTATATTTATTTTCTTCCTGTACCGCACTTCTCTCAAGCTCTTTTATACCCTCGGCTATTCTTTCAAGGTTTACAAGGGCTATTACAAGAAACAGGAAAAGGCTTATGATAATAATAGTCGCAGACAACATCGATGTAGCTCCCTGGAAAAGCATAATATTTATCACGGGTACGGCAAAAAGTAGCAGAAAAAAAACCTTAAGTTCATTTTTTAAATTTAATTTAATCATCTTTTATATCTCCCGTAAATCTCACCGCCTGTGCCGGAAAAATTGTTTAAACAGCATCATATAACCCATCCATCTGACCTCTGTCCTTCAATTATTTCCCGTATAAGCCTTTTTTCCTTTATAGTAGTATTTTTGTCATCCAGAAATCCGCGGAGTGTCCTGATGGCTTATTGCGGGTTTGAGAAAAACAGGGGAACATTAAAGTACAGGTGTCCGTCAGCTCGAAAGGGCAGGAAATGCAAGGCACAAGACAGATGCGGCAAGGGCTCCTACGGCAAATAC
>PWOI01000186.1 GCA_003557485.1 Elusimicrobiota bacterium
CATGACCGAGCAGTGCTGGCGCGCCGTAAGCGGAACTCAATCCTGGACTTTTTCAGAGATACCGGATGGTGAATTTAAGTCCGGCCATAAATATATTGTATGGAGCCGCGCTGAGGACAAAGCCGGAAATATAGCAATAGGACCGGGAACCACTTTCTATTACGACAGGACGCCTCCCCATACGGAAATTCTTGAGCCTTCCCAGGAATTTTACAGGGAGCTTGGCTCAATATCGGGGACTTCGCACGACCTTCCCGCTTCTCCGAAACACCGTTCCGGGATGGCGTCGGTAGGACTTAAGATAGCCGATGTTACTGCATCCCCGATAGAGTACTGGACGGGAACCGCCTGGTCAACAACAACATCTGTTTTCGTTCCGATTTCTCCCGAAGTAGATAACAGCTGGTCCTACAATACTGTAATTGCGGGAATAGAGTGGAAAGACGGTCATGAATACGAACTGGTTTCAAAAGGTGAGGATAATGTAGGCAATACCCAGGTGGTTCTCTCAACTGTTTCCTTTAGATTTGTAACTACGCCGCCCAGTGTCTCTTTCATAAGGCCTTCCCACGGTGACGATCTGAATATCCTTAGTGAAATAAGGGGAACAGCGTCTTCCGAGTTTACAGATGTGGACAATGTTAAGCTCCGTATACAGGACAGGGCTTCTTCTCCCTATCTTTATTATGACGGTTCTGAATGGGTCCAGGATGATTCCGTAAGAGTCCCTGCAACCGGAGGCGGAAGCAAATCAATAACCTGGTATTATGACAGGGGAGGGACTCTAAATCAGATATGGTCTGACGGACACAACTACCGGGTTATACCGTTTGTTGAAGACAGTATAGGCAACATAAGGCAGGGCAGCCATGTAGGGTTTACTTATGACATAACCTCACCTACTTCAGCAATAACTATTCCTGCAGACGGAACGCATCACAACCGCCTTTCCCTTATATCCGGGACATCATATGACGCCACAGCCGGTGTTGAAGAGGTCCACGTCAGGATTTATGATATTGATGCGTCCAATTACTGGGACGGCAATTCATGGCTCGGTGATGAAGACGACTGGCTGCCTGCAACCGGCAGGCCGGGCTGGAGTTTTGATTCATCTTCAGTTGACTGGGTTGACGGGCACAGTTACCGGATACAGTCCCGTGCCACCGACCGCGCTACCGATGTTTTCGGCGATAATCCCAACATTGAAAATGTTGATGAAGAAGACGGTATTGTTATAGTAAACGATGAGAGTTACCCTGATTCCTTTGTAGAAATTCCGGAAAACAATGATATAAGAAACTATCTTCCCGTAATAAGCGGTACGGCTTCCGATGATGCGCCAGGTGAAATAACCGGCGTGGGGCTTCAGATTCACAGAACCGTAATAGGCGGGTACTGGAACGAGACATTAAATGAAGGAAGCGGCGGCTGGGCCGAAACACCTCACTGGAACGAAACTTTAAGCGATGACGGGTTTGAAACCTGGTCCTGGGATGCGGACGGGGTATGGACTACCGGAAGAACCTACCAGGTAACATCAAAGGCAATTGATAAAGCCGGCAATGAGGAAGAAAGCCCCGTAACAGTTTCTTTTACATATAATACGGCTGAGCCTGTTACCTATATTTCAGTTCCCCAGCATAATATAACTACAAATACCCTGACCAGGATAAGCGGTACCGCGGAGAGCGGCCATGCCGCCGCCTCCGTAACTCAAGTGCATATGCTTATCCAGCGGGATGACGGACAGTACTGGGACTGGACAAGCGGTTTTTCAAGCGAAATGGAATGGGGTATCTGTGACGGCACATATGACTGGGCAATGGATTCTGCCGAACCCGGAGTGTATCTGCCTGATTGGCAGTCAGACAGAACCTATACGATACATACCCGGGCCCGGGATAATGCCCTGCCGATCAACAACTATGAGAGTATGGGCGAGCCGGGTGCCAGCAACGCGCACAGTTTTACTTTTGATAACATCGGGCCCGATACTTCTTTTACCTACCCTGTTGCCGGCACTCATTACACTCCGTCCGATCTCGGTCCCGTTGTGAACGGTTTTGCCGAGGACGAAACAAGTGACGTTGAGAAAGTTGAAATAAGCATAGAAGAAGACAAAACAGGTCATTTTTTTATAAGCGGTTCCGGTTTCGGAAGCGTATTGTTTGAAAACAGCTGGATTGAAACAACTATTGACCAGGCAGCGTCTTCAACGACCTGGCAGTATTCCGATGCTATGCTTACCGATATATCGGGCTGGAAAGAAGGGATATACCGTTTCCGCAGCCGGGGCACGGATAATATAGGAAACGTTGAAACTGTAGGCGCCGGGTTTACTGTAGTTGTAGATACTACTCCTCCGGTTTCCAAGGTAAACCATCCGGCCCACGAGGGGATATATGAAGATACCGGTGTGACTCTTCTAAGCGGAACAGCCGCTGATACCGCCCCCGGCCAGCTGGATAAGGTCCAGATAAGCATAAACATAAGAGGTTACAAGGGGAGTAATAATTATTACTGGAACGGCTCAACCTGGACAGATACGGGAGGAGCGCCACTTTATCTGCCAACGGGAGGCACGGCGGCAAACTGGAATTATTCAATGTCGGCCTCTAACTGGATAACAGGTATGGTTTACCGTGTTCAAACCAGGGCTACCGATAAGGCGGGTAACCAGGAAACAGGAATAACCTATAATGAATTTACCATTGTTCTTCCGGCTGAGGAGTTTGTAGTTACCGGGGTTACAGGCGGGCTTGCTGCCGGATCTCTGCAAACAGTATATGTAGAGGCTCTTGACCGGCACGGTCAGAGAGCTTTGACTTACGATGGTACTGTAAGATTTATTACAAAAGACGATGAAGAAATATTCGAAATTTCACAGTCGCGTTGGGCCGAATCTACATTCGAAGACGGAAACGAAAGGACTTTTACAGATGAATACGGCGGCGGCTACATGATTTTTTCAAACTTCTTTCGCTACAGGACAGCGTCAACTTCTGAAGCTGACAGGAAGTTTCTTGGAGTTTACGATATTGATAACACATCAGTTAAAGGAGCGCAGCAGAATATATCGGTTAATCCGGCGGCGCCTGACAGGATGCAGGTTATCTATACTCCCGGCGAGACCCACAGGCCCGGTACAAGCGCCGGAAAATCCGGTTCACCGGGTTCTTATCCGGCCGGCGGATCTTTCACTGTTACAATTAATATAACAGACCAGTACTGGAACGTAGCCCACGGCTCGGATACGGTAAATATTACAGTAACGGACCCCAATGCTGATAATCCCGGAAGCGTGGTGGTAGATGGTTCTGAAAGTATTTCTGTGACAATGATTACGGCGTGTGAGCAGTGGGTGGAGGTGGTTTCGCCCAAATATACCGATTTTCTTAAGGGGCACGCGCAGAACAACCCGGTAATGATTCAGCCCGATACAGCTGTAGGCCTGCAGGTGCTTCTTCCCGGAGAAGTTTCCGCTCCCGGCACTTCAACCGGAAAAACAATAGAAGAAGTTGTGAAGCCGCAGTCGGATGTCCCGTTTATGGTTACTGTAAACGCTGTTGATAACTATTACAATGTAAATGCCGCCGCTGAACCCGAAGTTATGCTCAGCCACAGCGACAGTTCCATATACGCGTCCGAAGCTTCAACTTATACTCTCACCAATGGTTCGGCCGAAATAGAAGTCAGGCTTATAGTAGCCGGCGCTCACACGATAATGGCCCAGGATACCGATCTTGCCGGGCTGGATCCTGATTCATCCGGATTAACAGTGACTTACGGCGCCGGAAGACAACTCCAGGTCCTTATGCCCGGCGAACTGAGAGATCCCGGAACGGTAGCCGGCAAGAAAGAATTTCCCGCGCAGCAGACAGCCGGAAAGGCTTTTAAACCTGTATTCAATCTTACCGATAATTACTGGAATATTGTTACCGGCACGACTGTTGTAGTTATGGTCCAGACAAGCGATCCTTACGGCACGGTTGACGGCACTCCTCAGGACCGGACCAGGACCATAGGTGCCGGCGGTACCAGGAATGATATTGATATAATAAACAGGATAGCCTGGGACGGCTCCAATGCGGCCCAGCATAAAATCAACGTCAGCGCTGCCGGATGGGAAAGTTATGAGTCCAGTTCAGTTCAAATGAATCCAAATTCCGCTACCGGGCTTCACGTTCTTCTTCCCGGCGAAGTCTATCTGCCCGGGTCCCCCACCAGCAAGGATTCATCAGGAATCCAGTCCCAGGTAGCCGGTTCGTCATTTACGGTTGTAGTACGCGCGGTAGATGATTATTTCAATATTCAGCCCTCATCCAATCCTTATGTGCGGATAACTTCCGATGATGTTTATCATTCCGCCGAGAGCTCAAAAGAACTTTTTAACGGTATTGCCAGCTTCTGGATAACTTTAAACGACGCTACAAATGATCCCTGGACGGTTACCGCCTCAACTGCCGGAGGCGAGAACCTTTACCCCTATACATCTTCGCAGGTATCGTTAAACGCGGCGGATCCCGCGAAGCTCCAGATACTACTTCCGGGAGAGGTAGCCGTTCCGGGTTCGCCTTCAGGTAAGAATTCCGCAGGTATCCAGAGCCAGACTGCCGGAACAGAATTTAACGCAACCGTGAATCTTGTTGACGAGCAGTGGAATATAGTTGAGGCCGCCCCGGAAGTGGAAATAGGGACCGATAATAATTACAGTGTTCTTCCGCCTTCTACTGAACTTATCGGGGGAACGGCAGTTTTTCCCGTAACTCTCTATACAGCCGATAATACAGTGCTTACCGCAACCGATATCAGCGGAGTATATGATCCGGATACATCTACTGTTTTTCAGGTTAATCCCAGGACTGCAGACAGGCTTCTCATAGTATTCCCGGACGGGGAAGAGGCCGACCCGGGCCGCTGGAGCGGTGTTTCCGGGCCTCCCTACGGTAAAATCGGCAGTCCCGATCCGGTGACTGCAGGAGTGGATTTTGAAGTCAGGGTGAAAGCAACAGACCAGTACTGGAACGTCAATCCTGGGGCTTCTTCTGTTATAAGGTTGCTTACCCTTGACGATGGATATGCTCCCGATATAGAGGATTTGACCCTTACACAGGGGACGACATCATTTATGGCCCAGCTCAGGATTGCCAAGGGATCCAGCCGTATCCGCGCCGAGGTTGAATCGGGCACTCATTATACCCCCTATACATCGGCAGGGCTTCAGGTTAACCCGGCTCCCGCCACAAGGCTTCTTGTCATAACCGAAGGCGAGTTCCATGAGCCGGGCAAAGAGGATACGGGTAAAACCATTGGGAGCAACCCCGGATTACAGACGGCCGGAGAGGAATTTAGTATAGATGTTTATATCACGGATGACTTCTATAACATAAATCCCGCCTATGAACCGGAGGTTGAAATAACTCTTCAGGATCTCAATGCCGCGCCGCCGCTGCTCAGTACCCTTACCCAGGGAGCTACTACTTTCCCGGTAACTTTTAAGACTGCATATCGGGTACCTGATACTTCCGCCGGTTCCTGGAAGACCTGGACAATAACGGCGCGGGATACCGAGGAAGATTATGCTCCTTATACTACTCCCGGCATTCCTGTGAAGTCCGCTTCCGCGTCAAAACTTCTCGTTCTTCTTGATGGGGAGACACACGCGCCCGGAACCGCGCTGGGCAAGACAGGTCCCGCGGAAGAGCAGGTGGCGGGAGAGGTGTTTCCGATAGTTCTTATAGCGGTGGACGATAACTGGAACCGTGATTATACCGTACAGAAAACAGTTACTATTGAAACCGAAGATCCCCACGATACTGTTCCCCGCACGCGTACCCTTATGGACGGGAGAAGAACGCGGGATGATATGACAATGCGTACCGTAGGCAGCTGGTGGATAGAGGCCTCGGCCGAGGATCTGGTAACCTACAGAACAGAACCAGTGGTTATAAATCCCGGTACTTTCAGCAGGCTGCTTGTAAAACTTCCGGGTGAGGAATTTGAGCCGGGAAGCAATACAGGGCTTTCAGGTGAACCACAAGATCAGACGGCCGGGCAGCCAATTGAAATAGTAGTCCGCGGAACAGATAAACATTTTAACCG
>PWOI01000107.1 GCA_003557485.1 Elusimicrobiota bacterium
AAGGTATATGCAGATGTTGTGGAAGAAGCCTGGCTTACCCCGTAATTGCTTCCCCCTTTTATATATCTGGTATATCTGGTATTCGGGGTTAAATCAGTTTCAACCCAGTATGTTGTCGGATCTGAAAGAACATTTAATGTTTCGTCCTCATCGTCAAATATATGGTACGCGGTTGCTCCCGGCGTAAGCTCCCAGCTCCACTTAATGGAGGTAGATGAAACCGCTATACCATCAAAATCCTCAGGCGCATCAAGCTCCTGCCATTTGTAAGTAAGGTACTCTTCAATTTCTTCTCTCTCGGAATCCGACAGCGCCCTGTTATAGATTATAACTTCGGCTATATCTCCTGCCCAGCGTCCCCAGCCCCAGGGATTAGCTCCGATTCCAACAAGAAAATTTTCATCTTCAATTGGCTTGATAGTTTCTGTAGAGTCTGACAGCAGACCGTCTCTCCATGCATCCAGATTCGTCCCGTCATACCTTCCGGTAAGCAGATAGGGTGTATCTGCAGATACCGGTGTAAAAAATGCGCTCTGCCAGTGGCCGCTGTCATACTCAAAAGCAAATCTTCCCTGAAAACCCCCTTCCTCATCCCAGTTAACAAGAAAAACACTGTTCCAACCTACAACTATTTCAGTAGCCCTCTGACCTGCCTCTTTCGTGGACTGCATAACAATAAACGCGGTCCACTCCCCGTCCTCGGGATAATCTATTTCCGGGGTTGCAAGGTAGTGGTCGGCTCCGTCAAACCTTACCGCAGGCAGGTCCTTAAATAAATTTGTTTTGTAAACCGGCCTGTCGCCGGGCGTTGCCTGGGAGGCATGATGCGAGGAGCCGCTTAAATCATCCCACTGCTCAACCGGAGCATCGTCTGACAGGCCTTCTATGGAGGATGCATCAAGGTGAAGCACCCTGCCGGCCGTGGTGATATCAGAAGCAGGGGTAAATGTTGAAACAAAATTTGAAAAACCTGTTTCTATTCCATCATGGTTGTAAGCCCATACACGGAACCAGTATGTCGTTGACCTTTCAAGTTCCGGTACCAGCGCAGTTGCAGCTGTATAACCCGAATCAAAATCTACCGGAGTTGATACTGCCACTGAAAAATTTGAATCGGTTGAATATGAAATCCCGTAAAAGGTCCCGCCGGGATTGCCGCCGTCTGCCCAGGAAAGCTCCACATAACCTATACCGACACTTGTAACTTCAAGGCTTGCAGGATCCCTTGCCCGGGTATACACCGGGTACGGGTCAGCTAACGCGGGCGCAGAGTCCCCTCCCTGGTTAAACGCCGCTATACTGTAATAGACAGACGCAACATTTGCCGTAAGACCTTCCTGCGTATAGGATTCCTCGTCTGCAGTAAGCGTTGTAGTACCTACTTGTACATTTCCATCTATATCTCTTATAATAAACCCGTATTCATTATCTGAATTGTCTGTCCAGGTCCAGCTTATGGTAGTTGAAGATACAGCAGTTCCGGCAAAATCCGATGGGGCAGCCGGAGGAGCAGTCTGCCATTTATCAATAAGATATGATTCCACCTGGGCTCTTTCGGAATCATTTAGATTCCTGTCATAAATAATTACTTCCCCCACATCTCCTTCCCAGGGACTTGTTCCTCCGGGACCGGCACCTATGCCCACATAATGCCAGGTACCGTCTTTCGGAGCCGCGGAAGCCATAGTAGAGGTAATTATACCATCTCTCCAGGTATGTATATTTATACCGTCATACCTTCCGGTAAGCAGATAGGGAACATTTCTAGTTACCGGAGTAAAGAAGGCACTTTCATACTCATCATCAGTGTTTTCAAAGGTAAACCGTGCAGAGTAACCAAACTCCCCTTCTCCCCAGTTAGCAATAAAAGCGTTATCCCATTCAAATACTATTTCCGTCACCGAGTCTGAGGGATCGTTGGGAGACTGCATAACTATAAAAGCAGTCCAGAGTCCGTCTTCGGGCTGCTCCATCTCAGTATACGGCGTCAGAAGAAACTGGTCAACCCCGTCAAACCTTACCACAGGCAGGTCATTTATAATCCCGGCCTTGTAAACAGGAGCAGTTCCCGGAACAGCGTGGTACTGGTTTCCGCTTAGATCGTCCCACTGCGTAACCGGATCATCATCTGCAAAACTGATAGCAGTAGCGTCAAGATGAAGAAGTCTTCCGGTAAGAGGTATGTCAACCTCAAGAGTTGAAGTTGATACGGTATCTGAGAAATCACTCATTATCTCATCATTATTGTAAGCCCATACACGGAAATAGTATGTGGTTGAAGGGTCTAATCCCGCCACTACCGACTCAGTATCTGTATGACCTTCAGCAAAATCTATCGGCGTTGAAACTGCTACGGAAAAATTAGTGTCCGTGGAATAGGAAAGCCCGTATCTTGTGCCGGCGGGGTTGTCATTGGCCTGCCAGGAAAGCTCCACCTGGGTTATATGAACATTTGTAACTTCAAGGTTTGCCGGCACTGCCGCAAGCGTATAGAACGTGGCATGGTTGGAATCAAGCGAATAATCGCCACCGTGCAAAGCCCTGGCAAATCTTCCGTAGGCGGTATTGGTAGCCAGACCCGTTTCATAGTAAAACAGGTCTACTATTCCGTCATCTATCTGGCTTGAATCAGTAGCGCGGTATATGGCGTAACTGTCGGCTCCTTCCGCTGTATCCCAGCTCCACTGGATTGAAGTAGTCGTCTGTGGATCCCCGGTAAAGTCCAGCGGAACCGGCAGGTGGGGGTTCTCCTGCCAGCTGAAGAACGGATAACTGTGCCCGTCAACTATATTCCAGGTAAAACCGACATTTACCTCTCCCCCGAGTACTGCAGTGATATCCCAGGCCGCATCCAATCCAACCGTACCGGTATCAAAAAAAGTATCCAAATCCATCATTTCTGCAGTTGTTTTGCCCGTGCCGTCGGCGCTTGACCCCTGACCGGAAGTTTCTATATACCAAAAGGAATCAGAAACAGTTGTCGCTTCATGTTTATATCCAATAAGTCCCCCGACATTTGTTGTTCCTGTAACAGCGCCAACAGAATAAGATTTATATATACCTCCATGATAATCATTGTAGCCAACAAGTCCGCCAACCTTATCAACTCCTTCAACGGAACCAGTTGCATAAGAATCATTTAATCCTGATTGGTACTGTTTACCTATAAGCCCTCCCACCGCGTCAGTCCCAATCACTACTCCGGATGAATAACTTTTTTCAACGTTTGACCAAAAATTTTCACCAATTAGACCTCCTACTCTTTCATTGCCGGTTACGGAACCTGTTGCATAGCAATCTTCCATATCCGAAACATAATGCATTCCTACAAGCCCCCCCACGAATTTGTTGCCTTCTACAGTAGCTGTGGAAGAAGAATTAAATATTTCTGCCCTATTCGCCCCATCACCAGCAATACTACCGACAAGACCCCCTGTATTTATGGTTTCACCGGTCACGGATCCCTCTGAAAAACAACCTGTTAAAATTCCCTGCTCATTCCTCCCGACGAGGCCCCCCACATTATCGCCGCTTCCGGTCACTGTAGAACTTGAATAGGAATTTTCAACCAGTGACCCTGCTTCCATAAACCCTATAAGACCCCCTACATTCGCATTACCACTTACATTCCCGGTTACATAACAGTTTTGAATCGTGCCGGAACTGCGGCCGACCAGGGCACCTGTGAAGTCCCTTCCGGTAATATCAACATCAATAAGCCCCAGGTTGCTTATATCAGTCCCGTCGGTATAACCGAAAAGAGACTGCCATTCTGTATTATCCCTGTCTATAAAAAGGTCTTTAATTTCATACCCCTGTCCGTCAAAGTTTCCTTTAAATCTGTCTGCATCAGTTCCTATGGGTATCCATCCCTGCCCGCCGTTTGCATTTGATGATGCGTGGACATCATAACCGTCGGTTATTTCATCAAGGTCATTTGCAAGTATAAAATAATTGTCAGGGTCAGAATAATTACGGATTGCATAAAGATAATGCCAGTTCGTTATTTCATACGGGTCTTCAGATGTGCCGCTTCCACCCGGGAAAAACCATCCCTGAACACTGTCAACATAAAGATATCCGGCTCCGCTTGAATCCTCTCCTCCTGATATGCGTACCCCTACCTCTTTTACATCATCTGTATCCGTGACTGTCTGGTCCGGATTTCCTTCCCAGTCTCTCGCTGCACTAAAATCTATTGCAACTTTTGTCCAGGAACCTTTTACTAAATCAGTCCATTCATTAGATTCAAAAAACAGATAATCTTCCCCTGTTTTTACAATCATGTTGGCTGTTAAGGGTTTGTCTGGAGCAAGAGGGGCATCAGCAGGCACGTAGACCCAGCACCATAATCCCTCGTACTGACTTAAGTCAAGCGGATGGAAGAGTTCTCTTTTTACCTCGTCATCTATTATATCCAAACCGGTATTCGGACAGGTTGTCTTTGTATCATAATCCACACTGAAGGCCAATGAATAATCACCTGCCTGTACGTGCTCGCTTGATATGAATGTCGGTCCGAAGTTGGGCAGGTAGTATTCTGTATCATCAGCTTCCCAGCCCTGGGTGCCCGTATCAAAGTGATACAGATACACACCCGTTGGTGTTTCTGATACTTTATCAGTATTAGTTGAATCAAAACTGTCTTCATTAACGGTCTTTACGACATAGTAGTACTCTATATTATTTACCAAATCAAAGTCATGGTAAAGACTTACGCCCGGGTAAGTTGTTTCATGTACCAGGTAAGTTGTACCGGCAGGATCCGATTGGCGATATATTCTATGATGGCTGCGGGTAGCGTCAATAGGATTATCCCATGAAACATCAAGCTGACCGCCGGTACCCGGATCCGTAACGGAAATATTTGTCGGCGGTTCCGGAACATTTTCGCCACCGCCGTACCAGTTGTAAAGAGTTGAGCCCGGCGAACCGGAAGGAGTGCCACCGGCGGGCTTGTTCTGCGGAGTAAACCTTTTGTAATCAAAATCGCCCTCTTCTCCGGAAAAAGGATCAGGATGCCAGTCCCACCAAAAAGCTCCTTTGATCCAGGGTTTGTCATGCAAAACACGAAACACCGACTCATAGTACCTTCTTTGCTGCTCTCCGCTGTAAGGCCTGTCATCCCTTATCTGCCAGGGCTCAAAGAATGCAGCGTCCGTAGACGTACACCCTATTTCCGGGAATATAATATCTTTGTTGCCCCAGTGGGCCCTCCAGGCTTCCAGCTCTTCTATCCACTCAGCCGCTATGACTGTAACCGTAGAGCCACGATAGTGGTGCCATCCGCCTACCGCCGCGCTTATCGGCGCTCCGTAAGTCTCCGACTCCGGATAAACAAGAGGGAAATATGCATTGACGCCGAGAACATCCAATTTATCCCAGAACATTATCTGCTTATGCTCAGTCCAGGTGGGAGAATAGGTGGTGGAGCCCGAATAAACGGCAGTTATCTCATCAATAGTGGTATTCCACTGGTTAGTATATTCATCAAGGGCCCGCGTCATACTTCTCAGTTCCGTACCCACGCAAAACATTTCAACATTGTACTCTTCTGCCAGGGCAGCGTAGGTAGTAATAAAAGTCCGGTAATTATTAAACCACAACCCACGGTTTGTAGGTTCTATTTCTCCGCGAAACACACCGTAGCTAACATGGTCAATATGGGGTTTAAGCATAACCTTCATACCCAGATCATGCGCCCTGTTTATCGCCCGGATAAGAGATTCATCCGTGGGTGTATATTCAGAATGCCTGTACATTGTATTGTCTGTATCATTGTCAAAATACCAGGTTACCAGAAGCGCTATCCAGTTTGCTCCTGTTGTACGCACCTGGACCAGCGAATTATCCGAAGCCACGCTGTCGAGCTCATCAAACCACCAGGAATTATAATGTATTCCTTTCGCCCACCAGGGAACAACCGGCTGGACGCCGGATGAAGAAACCGGGCCGTCTTCATCAGAAAATTCTCCTCTGTTTTTCGACCAGTCCACAGCCCTGACTTTGTAATCGTAATTTGTCCAGTTTTCTGCTCCCCGGTC
>PWOI01000049.1 GCA_003557485.1 Elusimicrobiota bacterium
GGCTGCGGCCGTAGAGCATTCTCTGGGAGGCGGAAGTGAGGTAGAGAAGGTCCTGCGCTCGCGTCATTCCCACGTAACAGAGCCGCCTTTCCTCTTCCATCTGAGCCGGATCGATCAGAGCGTCCCTGTGAGGAAAAAGCTCCTCCTCAAGGCCGCTTATGAAAACCACGGGAAATTCAAGACCCTTAGCAAGATGCAGGGTCATAAGGGTTACGCAATCTTCGGATTCGTCCCAGTTATCTATCTCTGAAACAAGGGAAATTTCTGCCAGAATTTCTTCAAGCGGTTTATTTCTTGTTCCTTTTTCTGAAAATGCCGATACAAGTTCCTCAATATTTTCAAGGCGGCTGCGGCTTTTCAAGTCATCATCGTTTTCCAGCATGCTGTGGTAACCGGTAAGTTCTATTATCTGTTTTGCCAGGCGCGCAAGGTCGTTTTTTCCCAGCGTTTCTTTAAATTTTATAAAGAGTTTTCTCAGTGGGAGAGTTTTTGTTTTAAGTTTATCCGGAAGAAGTTCCGGATTTTCAACAACGATATTAAATATTGAAAGAGACTGTTTCGCAGCTGTTTTTTTTATTTCTTCAAGGGTTTTGTCGCCTATTCCCCTTGACGGATAGTTTATTATGCGCTCCATACTTATGTCGTCCGCTGGGTTGACCAGCACTTTCATATAGGCAAGTATATCTTTTATTTCTTTTCTTTCATAAAACCTTACGCCGCCTACTATGTTATATTTTATACCGGCCTGGCGGAACGCGTCTTCAAAGGCCCTGGACTGCGCATTGACCCTGTAAAAGACCGCTATATCTGACGGCAGGTAGTCACCCTCAAGAGTAAGACGCATTATTTCGGAGGCCACACCCCGGGCTTCCTCCCTTGAGGTCATAAATTCCTGCCAAAGTATATCTTCCCCGGCTCCCCTGGAGGTCCACAGTTTTTTCTTTTTGCGGGACTTGTTCTGCCGTATCACATTATGTGCAGCGTTAAGTATATTCTGCGTGGAGCGGTAGTTTCTTTCAAGTTTAAATGTTTTTTTACAATTGAATGTTTTTTCAAACTCAAGTATGTTTTTCACATTCGCACCCCTGAACCTGTATATTGACTGGTCATCGTCACCAACTGCGCATATATTGTTCTGGGGAAGAGCAAGGGTCTTGATTAAAACATACTGGGCATAATTAGTGTCCTGGTATTCATCTACCATTATGTACTGAAATCTCTGTCTGTATTTTTCCCTAACCTCCTTGTTCTCTTTAAGAAGCCTTATGCATTCTACCAGAAGGTCGGCAAAGTCATACCCGCCGTTTCCGGCAAGCAGCTCCTGATAGCAGCGGTATACCTGCCCGACAGTGTATTTCAGCTTATCCGAAGAGGCAGCAGCGTTGATAAGATAGCTTTCAACATCAAGAAGGTTGTTTTTTGCGTTTGAAATGATCTCTCTTATTTTTGCCGGCGGATAGTGTTTGGGGTCAAGGTCCAGTTTTTTGAGGCATTCCTTTATGGCTACCAGCTGGTCCTGTTCGTCGTAGATTGTAAAATCCTTCCCCACATCATACCTGAGTATTCTGTTGGCAAGGGAATGAAAAGTCGAAATCCAGACGCTTTCACCCTCCGGGCCGGCAATAGATTTTATCCTGTTTCTCATTTCTTCGGCAGCCTTGTTGGTAAAAGTTACCGCAAGTATATTGAAGGGAGAAATACCCTGCTGCATAAGGCGGGCTATCCTGTGCATTATTACCATGGTTTTGCCGCTGCCGGCGCCGGCAAAAACCAGCACCGCTCCGTCGGTTGCTTCTACTGCTTGTTTCTGTTGGGGATTAAGTTCTGTCATTTCTTCCTTTCCGCCAGATTTTAATAAATTTCATGTTTCCATTTCAAGGACTGCTTCAAGGTGAGGAGTATGCACAAACTGGTCAACTCCTGTTACTTTTTTTATCCTCCAGTCGGTGTTGTTTTTTATGAATTTAATATCACCGGCAAGGTTTTTCATACTGCACGAAACATATATTATTTTTTCAGGGCCTCCCGTTTCTCCCCGGAGACGTTTTATATGAAGCCATACTTTAGGACTCATTCCTCCCCTGGGGGGGTCTATAACCACATAGTCCCACCTCCTTCTCTGCGAGGAAAGAAACTGGCGTACCCGTTTGTTTACAAACTCGTATTTACCGGAGGGAGCCAGAGACCGGAGGTTTTTTTCTGCGTCCCGTGTTGCCTGCTCGCCGTCCTCTACTGCGGTTATCTCCATTCCCTCTCCAGCAAGGAAAAGGGCTATGGAACCTGCCCCTGAAAAAAGGTCAAGAACCCTTGATGGCCGTTTAACTGATTTCCTGATGATAGAATACATCCTTTCAACCGTGTAGGAATTGGGCTGAAAGAAAGTATATGGAGAAATTTCCATATTCATACTGCCTATTTTCATATTTATATACTCTCTCCCCCCGGCTATACTGTAATCCGAAGTAAAAGAAGTATCCCCGCGGCCGGGCTGGCGGGCAACTATAACAGATTTAATATTTTCGACAGATTGCTCTAATGCGGAGGCAAACTCCTTTTCAAGGCTGAAAGGCCCGCCCACAACAAGGACCACCATCTTTTCTCCCGTAAATACACACCTGCGGGCTATAAGGTATCTCATTACGCCGGAGTTGGATCTCCTTTTGTAGAAAGGGATTGAGTGCTTTGCGGCAAAATTTCTTACCGCGTCAAGAAGTTCTCCGGTATCTTCACCAAAAACCGGGCACTCCTGCAAATCAATGACTTTGTCATATCTTCCTTTTTGGTGAAGGCCCAGAGAATTATCTCCGAATGAGAACTCCATCTTATTGCGAAAACCCCATACCTGCGGTGATTTTACTATTCTGGCTTTGCGGATTCCGGTAGCGTAACTAAGCAGTTTTTTCTTCTCTGCAATCTGTTTTCTGTAAGGGATATCCTGGAGGCTGCACCCTCCGCACTCCCCGAAATGGCGGCACACTTTTTTCATTTTATTCTCCGGTTAAATCCAGGGCTTTCGCCGTTTACGGCAGGAACAGAGAAAGGTAAAACCGGACTGCATTTATCTTCTGCGGTAAGAAAGATAGACGGGACGGCCGTTTCTTAATATATCAAAAACTACTCCATCAGAAAGGGATATTTCCTGAGTGACTGTTTTAAAGTCCTCTATATTGCTTATTTCTTTTCTGTTTATCTGCCTTATAACGTCAGCAACCCGGAGACCTATTCCGTGGGCGTCAGATTCCGGATCAATACGGATAATAATCACCCCGTCATCGCTGTCCAGTCCGTGTCTGCGTCTTGCCGCGCTGTCAATATTTCTTACATGTATTCCCTTCCATTGGACCTGGGCTTCTTCTACCGGAGCTTCCTCCCCGGGAAGAGCGGCGGAAGGCAGTTCTTCCGGCATTTCACCCAGTTCTACCTGCAGTTCTTTCTTCTCTCCGTCACGGAACACGGTTACCGTCACTGTCTCTCCGGGAGAATATGAGGCTATAATATCCTGAAGCTGGCGTACATTTTTTATCTCTCTTCCGCTAACATTTACTATTACATCCCCTCTTTCTATACCGCCTTTTTTGGCGGGGGTTTCTTCATGAACCATATTCACTAAAGCTCCGTCCCCGGTTTCAAGTTCAAACTGCTGCATTATGGCTTCATCTACTTCTCTTATCTCAATACCCAGCCAGCCCCTGACAACCCTTCCCACTTCAATGAGCTGATCAAGTATTCTTACGGCATTATTTACCGGTATTGCAAAACCTACCCCGGCAAATACGCCTGTGGGCGCGAAAATAGCTGTGTTGATTCCTATGGCTCTTCCGTACACATCAACAAGCGGGCCGCCGGAATTACCGCGGTTTATGGAGGCATCTGTCTGTATCATTTCTCCAAAGTTTTGTCCCTGCACCTGAACATTCTGCCTTTTCGCGCTTATTATCCCGCTGGTAAATGTCTGCTCGAGCCCAAACGGGCTTCCGGCGGCCATAACAGGGTCTCCCACCCGTATTTGATCCGAATCACCCATAGCAAGAGGTACAAACTCCCGTGAGGCGCTTATTTTAACTACCGCAAGATCTGTGCGAGGATCCTGACCGACTATTTCGGCATCATAAGTCTCATCATCATACAAAGTAACTTTTATCTCTTCGGCATCCTGTATTACATGATAATTCGTAAGAACATACCCGGCAGGGTCTACTATAAATCCGCTGCCGGTTCCTTCATGCCTGTATCTCTGAGGTTCCTGCTCACGGCGCCTTCTGTCCGGCATATCAAAAAAGCGTTCAAAAAAATCATCAAAAGGGTCACCAAAGTGAAATTCAAAGGGAGACCGCCTGACTTCTATAAAGCGCACCGAAGATATATTGACAAGAGAAGGCCTTACTTTTTCCGCAATATCCGCAAAGGAAAAGATACCATCTACAGATGGCGGAGAGCTGTTGTATACAGCCGGACTGTTATAAATGTAGCGGGGAAGAGAATGCTGCCTCACTGCCGGCTCTTCAGTTTTTCTTTCGATATCGGCATACCTGCCAAGCAGGATTCCGCCTGCAAGAACAAGAAGCAAAGTAATTAATGATTTTTTATCCATTTTTTATTCACCTTCCTTTTTTTATTTCCTCCAACAAGTTAAAAAGTTGACCTCAGAGGTTATCTCAATGCGGGGATGGTGACGGCGCCGCCGCGGCGGTTAGCTCCAAGTATTTCCCTCTGCGTATGTCCCGAGGGAAGTATAACATCAATTATATTTGTATCCGAAGCTGTTCTTCTTCCTGTTATATGCATTTCTTCGGCATCAGCGGATTTTATTTCGACTATTGAACCATCCTCGCGGCCCGCAAGTACAACCGGTATAACTCCCCAGTTCTCAAGGGAGGCCCCTATTATAGTTTCCGGCACAAAAATATTTACTGTTCTGCTGAACTGATTTATATTAACCCGGGGCTGGCCTATTTTCCTTCCTGCAGTATTATATATGGCCCTGTGATCCGGCGCAACTACAATTGCGTATTCCCATGCATCTTCAGGTGTTGTGTAAGCTTTCCTGCCGGCGAGCATATCTACGCGCCCTGCTCCGACACGGCGGTTTATATCTATATAAATATCCAGGACCGGGTTAAAAAAATCCGTAGCGGGGGAAGTAAGCAGGCTGACATCTGAAAAACCGACAGTTATAATATTCTCTCCTATTCCCGGAGAAACCTCAATAAACCTTAAGTCAAAATTGCTCTGAAGATCCCTGTATTTCTGAGGAAAACTATAATTCCCCGGTCCGTACGCGTCACCGGCCGGGTCAATATAATACATAGCGGCCGACCTGGTACGCACATCGGGCAGTCTCATTGAATAGAAACCGTCCTCTGGATACATGCGGTCATTAACATAAAACTTAACGAACACATCACGGTGCGGACGGGCACCCAGATACCTCAGCGGAACAGCAAATTCCAGAGCGTCTTCAGAGTGACCCACATTGAAATGACCGGTAAGTGTTTCCCAGTTTTCTCTGCCGGCTGCACGATGTATTACCGTTCTGTCGGGTACATGACGCCGCCAGTTGGCTTCTATATAAATCGGAAATCCTAAAATATTTTCAATTTCATAATCCATTCCCCTCGGGGTCAGCGATGCAGCCGGTACAGCTTCGTGCCCGAGATAAACACCTGCTGTTTCAACAATGGGTGAAGAAATCTCAAGCGCAAAATACATATTATTTTCGTCCGCACCCCAGTATATTTTTCCAACTCCATCCGGAGCATCCGGAACCCGGAAATAATTAGCCTCATCCCATTCTCCTGCAGATATCCTGCCGTCTACATCTATACTCAAAACAGAGTCTGAGGTATTTTCAGCCTCAACAGAGGTAAACCCGGTAACGGGCAGAAAAAGCCCGGCAGGGGCCCCTGCTCCCATAGCACGGTATATGTCTATAAGGGCTTTTCTGAAAACTCTGTCGTAAAAGGGATAATCTATATTATCGGTAA
>PWOI01000099.1 GCA_003557485.1 Elusimicrobiota bacterium
GAGCCTTTCCCGTTCATGGAATGTGCGGTATATGGGGGACTCTGGCCGTGGGTATTTTCGGTGAATTGGGATTCCTTAACGGAGGAGGCTTTAGACAGCTGGGTGTTCAGGCGCTGGGGACGTTTACAATTGTACTCTTCGTGGCTGCATTCATGTTTATACTCTTTAAACTGATTGATAAAGCCGTAGGCGGCCTGAGAGTTTCCAGGGAAGACGAGTTCAAAGGACTGGATATTACCCAGCACGGTATGGAAGGGTATTCCGGGTTCCAGATATTTACTAACGAGTAAATTCAGTCAGGAGATGGCTTAAATTAAAATAGAGGAGGTTTTTTGATATGAAACTTATTACAGCAATAATACAGCCGCATAAGCTGCCGGATGTAAAAGAGGCTCTCTTTGAGGCAGATGTATACAAGATGACTGTTACAAATGTACTGGGATGCGGTCAGCAAAGAGGGTATACCGAAGAATACCGAGGAGTTATTCATGAGGTAAACCTTCTGAAAAAGATAAGGTTGGAGATAGCGGTAAACGATGATTTTGTAAAGTCCACTGTAGATGCGGTTATAAAGGGGGCTTCTACGGGTAATATAGGAGACGGAAAAATACTTATCACCGAACTGAAGGAGTGCATACGAATAAGAACGGGAGAAAAGGGTACCCAGGCAATTGGCTGAGGGGGCATATTCAAAGGAGTACTTGTTATGAGAAAAAGAAATTATTCGAAAGAGGATGTTTTAAAAATAGTTAAGGAGAAGAAGGTAAAGTTCATAAAATTCTGGTTTGTGGACATACTGGGACAGGTTAAGTCTTTTGCCGTTACCCCGGATGAGCTGCCGGCAGCTATGGAAGACGGAATGGGCTTTGACGGTTCATCCATAGAGGGTTTTGCCAGGATTTTCGAAAGCGACCTGATCGGGAAACCCGACCCTTCAACTTTCACAATACTGCCCTGGCGGCCCGGCGAAAGCGCTGTGGTTGGAAGAATGTTCTGTGACGTTCTTACGCCTGAAGGAGAGCCCTATAAGGGATGCCCGAGAAATATTCTGAAAAAGAACCTTGAAAAAATGAAAGAGGCGGGGTTTGACTCTTTTAATGTCGGTCCTGAACTGGAATATTTCTATTTCAAAAACAACCATACCCCCGAGGTAATGGATGAAGGAGGATATTTTGACCTTTTGCCCCTGGATCTGGGACATGACCTCAGGAGGGATACCATACTGGCCCTTCAGGAAATGGGTATACCGGTTGAATATTCTCACCATGAAGTGGCCCCGGGGCAGCACGAGATAGATCTCAGGTATGGTCCGGCATTGGAGATGGCCGATGATGTTATTACTTACAAGGCTACGGTAAAGGCAATAGCCATGCAGAGCGATGTATACGCTTCTTTTATGCCCAAACCCATAGCCGGAGTAAACGGAAGCGGAATGCATACCCATATGTCTCTCTTTAACAAAGAGAAGAACACTTTTTATAAAGAGGGCCAGCCCTATCATCTTTCTCCGGAGGCCAAACATTTTATGGCCGGGGTCTTAAAACATTCAGCTGAGATATGCGCGATAACAAACCAGTGGGTAAACTCGTACAAACGGCTGGTTCCCGGTTTTGAGGCTCCGGTTTATATAGCCTGGGGGCAGAAAAACCGCTCCGCAATGGTAAGGGTTCCGATGTATAAGCCGGGCAAGGAAAAAGCTACCAGGATAGAACTGCGCTTCCCCGACCCGGCCTGTAATCCCTACCTGGCTTTTTCTGTGATGCTTGCCGCCGGACTGGAAGGAATAAAAAACAAGTATGCTCTAAAAGATGCGTCTGAGACAGATATGTTTAAGTTAAGTGCACGGGAGCTGGATAAAATGGGAATACATACTCTTCCCGGTAGTCTTATAGAGGCAATACAGACAGCCGAGAAGTCGGATTTTCTTAAATCGGCCCTGGGCGAACATGTCTTTGGTAAGTTCATAGAAAACAAAAAAATAGAATGGGACAGGTACAGGACCCAGGTCACTGATTACGAGATAAACGCCTACCTTCCCATACTGTGAAAAATGAAGAAATGAAGCGCCACCTTGACTTCCTTAAACAGTTTATCGTCCGGGAGCTTGAGGGTTCCGGTAAAAAGGGTCTTGTTATAGGGCTCTCGGGCGGGGTGGACTCTGCGGCAAGTTTATACCTTGCGGTCTCGGCAGTCGGAAAAGATAATATGCGGGCCCTTTACTTGCCTCACAAGGGAGGTCTTGTAAATCCGGATGTCAGTGTGATATGCGGAATTTTGGGGGTCAAACTTAAAATATATGATTTGACAAGGTTGACGTCTATATTTTCCGACCTTACGGGTGAAAGGGATCCGGTACTAAGGGGAAACTTCGCCGCCCGGCTGAGGAGCGCTTTTCTTTACCAGGAGGCGGCTTCACTGGATATGCTGGTCCTTAACACTTCCAACAGGAGTGAAATAATGACCGGTTATTTCACTAAGTGGGGAGACCAGGCCGGAGATATAAGTCCTTTCGCAGATTACTATAAAAGCGAAGTGCTTCAAATGGCTTCTATTATGGGGGTGCCTGAAAAAATAATTTCCAAGGCCCCTTCCCCTGATTTTTTTGAGGGACAAAGCGATGAAGAAGAACTTGGTATAAGTTACCGGGAGCTGGACGGAGCCCTGGATATTTTAAATAAAGAAGGTGAAAATAAAAAATCGGGACCAAGCATTTCTAAGGTAAAAACCTTAATTGAAAAAAACTCTCATAAAAGAAACTCTCCTATAAAGGCAAAAAGGCTTGCCTGATTATTTCCCCTTTTTTCCTTATCAGAGCGATGCACAGGTTTTTGGCCCGATTTTTACTTAGCATATTTTAGACGATAAGGTTTACAAGAAAAACAGTTTCTAAAAAGCACAAAAAGTGGGTTTTTGTGCAACATTATACTCAGAAAAGTTGCATAATAACTGAATAGTTTTTCCATCTGACTTGTTATATGTATAGATTGATATTTGACAAAGCTGTTGATGTATATTATAAGATAATTACAGTTTATAAAAAAACCCGCAAGGGGGTAAATAAGGAAACTAAAATTAAAGGCAATGACTCTTTCAGAAAAAGAAATTGAATTAATAAACAGATTGGAATATGAGGACAGAGAGATCTATACCCGCGAGATGATCCGCAAGTTCTATCCTGATATAAAGAGAGCGGATTATCTGATAAAAAAACTTCTGGAAAAAAGACGGTTAAAGACAATTACAAACAATACTTACCTGTTTATTCCCATGAAAGCGCCTAAAGGCCGCTGGCAGGGTAATGAGTATCTGATAGCTAAAGCCCTTGCGGGACAAGCAAAATATTATATTGGCTATTATCCAGTCTTTAATTCCTATGGCTTTACTGATCAGGTTTCCCAAAAAATATATGTGATAAATGATAAATATTCTAAGAGCAAGACAGTTTTTGGAGTTTCCTACAAATTGATAAAAGTTAAGAGAGACAGGCTGTATGGTCTTGAGGCCCGCAAAATAAAAAAAGAAGAAGTTGTCTTCTCATCAAAAGAACGGTCGCTTATCGACACTTTTGTCGCTTATGATGTTAAAAGAGCGGGTCAGATACTGGTAGAACAGGCGGATAAGATAGATATAAAGAAATTTACTGAATATGTAGAGCGGTATCCTGTAGATAGCGTGAAAAGGCGTATAGGGTATTTCCTGGAAAAATCAGATGTCAGCGCACAACTGTTAATGAAAATAAAGATTAGTGACAAAGGTTATATCCCGCTTTACAGGCGGCCTGAGAAGAAAGGCAGAATAAATAACAGGTGGAAACTCATTATTAATGAATAGAGAGGAATTACCTAAAATAATCCCTGCAGTGGCTCAGGAACAGGGTTTCAGGCAGGAAATAATAGAGAAGGATTTTTATCTTACTCTAGTCTTAAATCATATTTATTCTGGTCCTGGAAAAAACCTTGTTTTCAAGGGCGGCACTCTTTTGAATAAGATGCACCTCAATTATCACCGGCTGAGCGAAGATCTGGATTTTACACTGCTGAGTAATACGGATTACGATACAAGATCAAAGAGGTCCAGAGCAATGACCCCGATAAGAGAAAAGATGGCGGGGTTCCTTAAGCTGCTGGGGCTGAAAAGCACCAAGCCGGAAGGGGAGGGTTTCAATAACTCCACACAGTATCGGTTTGAGATGCTATACCCTTCTTATATTACAGGAAAGGATGAGAAGATAAAACTTGAGGTGTCATTGAGACAATTGCCGGTAGAAAGTCCCGTGCTGACCGAAGTAAAACATTTCTATAAAGACCCGTTTACGGGGGAAGATCTGTTGCCGTCTAACAAAGTACTCTCATTGACCTTTACGGAAGCTGTCTCGGAAAAATTGAAAGCAGCTGTCTCGAGGAGAGATCTTGCCGTAAGAGACTATTATGATATCTGGTATATAGCTGAAACCGGTTTCGATTTTCTTGACAGCAATTTTATAAGGATATTTAAACAAAAGCTGTTGGAGGAAAACTTCAGGGGAAAGTATGATTACAATTTCGGCCTTAGTGAAAGTTCTGTTGAATCTCTCAAATCACAAGTTGAGACCGAACTATTGCCGGTGATACGTATAGACGAAGATTTTGAGCTTGAAAAAGTTTTTGACAGATTCAATAAAATACTTAAAAAGGTACAAGAGGTGAATTATGAATAACGATTGGATTACCGAGGCGGCAAAGGAGGCAGATAAGAGCAGGGGCTATGTGATTCTGGAAAAACCTGATTCCAGAAAGTATCTTGACGATATGCTGATAAAACGGTTCTGGCCGGATATACGAAAATATTTAAAAGGGACTGGTTATGGATACAGCCCTGAAAAAGAACCGGAAACTGAATTTAAACTCAGATATGAGTTGACCAGGAGCCTGACATTTATGTTGCTGAATGCGGGAGAACTTTTTTACAGGGGGACGTTGTGCTGTTTTTTATCCGGTTATATGCTGCAAAGCGAGTTTTTTCGCGATTTGACAGACGATAATGAGCCGGAAGTATTATTCGAGATACTCGACAATTCACATTTCAGCGCCAACCCTCCGAGTATGAGCATTAGCAAAGATATGCCCGGTGGCTATTTTCAGATATCATTTGATGTCGGCTCAGGAACAGGCTGGGGCTTGAGTACACAAGAGATGATCTGTGAGAAGATAAAAGAATAACTGTAGAGATATTATGCGAAGACTGCATAAATAATGAAGGAGGCTTATAAAACTGAAGATAGGGTGACGGAGGAAAGTGTAAAAAGGAGGAAAATATGGAAGAAAAAACATGCTCAAGGGTACATATGCCCTTAATAGGTGAAACAGCGCCCGCTTTCAAAGCGGACACAACACAGGGAGAAATCAATTTTCCTAAGGATTATGAGGGGAAATGGGTCATACTGTTCAGCCATCCGGCTGACTTTACGCCGGTATGCACTACGGAGTTTATGACATTTGCTACAATGGAAAAGGAGTTTGAAGATTTAAACTGCAAACTTATAGGTCTTTCCATTGACAGCAGGCACTCCCATATAGCATGGCTGAGAACCATACAGGAAAAGATAGATTATAAGGGAATGAAGAATGTTGAGGTGAAATTTCCCGTAATTGCTGATCTTAAAATGGAAGTGGCAAAAAAATATGGAATGGTACAGCCTGAAGCAAGCGACGAAAGCGCAGTTA
>PWOI01000211.1 GCA_003557485.1 Elusimicrobiota bacterium
AGTACGGCAACATACTCCCTGACATCCGCTACGGCGGCTTATGCCGAAAGTTATTTCGAGACTGACCCAGTCTTTTCTGTGTTTATGAGCACCTCTGATGCCGGTGTGAGCATATCCACGGATACCTATGTTGACGGCAGGCTCTCTTTGTCTGGTGACGGGGCAATACTTGCTCAAGGTGAACTTGAACAGGGTTGGACTTTGCCGAATCTTGGAGATGGTACCAGGATGCTCTGGTACCCGCGTAAGGGAGCTTTCAGGGCGGGAACTGTTGATGACGATCAATGGGATGATTCAAATATTGGTGATAATTCCGCGGCTTTGGGGTACTTGACTATAGCAAGCGGCAGCAATTCCCTTGCGGCCGGAAGGGATACGGAGGCTAGCGGAACTAATGCGACAGCGTTGGGAAGAAATCCTACAGCTAGCGGCAACCAGTCACTGGCAGCCGGGAGCGGAACGACTGCGTCGGGCGGTAATTCATTCGCAATGGGAACATGGACAAGAGCTGATGGCGACAACTCATTTGCAATTGGTAATGTGGTTAAGGCAAGCTCGTTTTCTTCGGTTGCTATGGGTTTCGGGATAGAAGCTGCTGCGGATCTTTCTTTTGGAATCGGACTTGGCGCGGAAGCTAATGGAGCAGTAATAACCTCATCAAATACCATGGCTATAATAGGGGGTAAAGTCGGTATAGGAACTACAGATCCTAAGTGGCTGCTTGATGTGGGCAGTGATGATCATGACGAGCTTGTCTATGTTAATGTCAATGCCGCTTCCAATAGAGGAAAGGGCTATATGTGGTCAACCGGAGGAGAGCGCGACTGGTTTATGCTTAACCCTCCGAATTCAGATAATTTAAAATTGTTTTCGCGTTATGATTGGGTAGAGGGCCTGGTTATGAGATTTGAAAAGGATGGAAAAATCCTTATGCCCGAGGTGTATGGTAATAGCATTAGCGGCAGCCTTCTTTATATAACAGCCGGCGGTGAGCTTGGTATTAACACATCCAGCAGGTTGCATAAGGCATATATAGAGGATATAGATGATACTTCCTGGCTCTACTCACTAAAGCCCAGGCAGTACGAGAGGCGTATACGCGATGAAGAAGGCAATTATGTTGATGAAGAGATAGGTGACGGCATAAGGGAGTTTGGACTTATTGCCGATGAGGTAGCCGATGCCGTCGGTGATATGCCGAGCAGGATTGTGAGATATGTGGATGATGCGCCCGGAGGAGTAGAATACGACCAGCTGATAGTACCTATGCTTAACGAGATAAAAACCCTCAGGAATGAACTGGAGGCTCAGCGAAAAGAAATATCTTCATTGAAAGAAATGATAGAGGCTGGTAATTAAACGTGCTTTATATATTTTTGTACAATAAAGTTATTGAAACATTCGCGATCGTTGACTAATAATTAAAAATATGTTTAACTGTTTAAATTGTCGAAGCAGATGGATTTTAATCTAAAGGAATTGTAACTTATGAAGAATCAGTTTAAAGTTTTCGGGTCAAGTGCTGTCAGGTTGGTTCTGGGTTTGTTGACGGTACTTCTTTTCTCGTTTCGTATTGCAACTGCGGAAGGGGACAGTTTTCAATTTAAGATAGATGTACCAGCTCTTTCTTTTGGCGATGCTTTTGCATTTGAAGTTTACGATACTGAAGATTTTGAGGTTCGCTGGGGAAACAACGATTGGGAAGGTATCCCTAATAAGGAAGGATACCAGAAGGTTTCAAGAGCATCGTTGCCTCCGGGAGTTAATACAATATCGGTTAGGGGTGAGGCAAGCAGAATATCCTTTTACACTGGTTTTGGGGGCACCCAAGGCCGTCTCATAGATGTGCTGACTCCCATTGATGAAGGTGTTGAAGGTATAACAAGCGCACGGGAGATGTTCCGCGGCGCTGTCAACATAACAACTTTTACGGCGGCAAATTTCTTTGATGTAGCCTCTTCAAGTGTCACCGATATGCACGGGATGTTTAGAGGAGCCACTAATTTTAACGGGGATATAAGTTCCTGGGATGTTTCAAGAGTTGCAGATATGAGTTATATGTTCAGAGACGCTGTTTCATTTGATGGCGAACTGAACGGTTGGGGTATCGTTTTTTATCGGCCTTCAAAATACTTGTTGCCTTTACTTATGTTTAAGGCGGGTTTTGTTGTTGATTTGACAATATAGATAAGTTCACATTATTAATATACATATGATAAAATATTTAATCATCGCAATCGGTTTAGTCGCAGTTTTATTTTTTCTTCTTATGCTGTCCGAAAAATTCATGGATAAGTATGGAAAGAATATTATAAAGAATCGCGGAATTTCAGAAAAGAAAACATTTTTTGTAGATTATAATAATACCTGCATGATAATAGCCTTTCTTCTGCTGGTTATTTCATTTCTTCCTGATTTAAACAGTATCCTCTTTGTTGTAATGTCTATCCTCTTTGCTCTGCGTTCTCTTAAGGGTCCGATGTCTGTTTTCGGAGCAATCTGGCTTTTTATAGGTTCTTTTTTTCTTGGTGTCGCTGTAAGTTATGAAAGGGCAGGCATGATGGAAACGCCGGTTATTGCTTTTCTTCTTTTAATTGCCATTCCTTTTCTTTTTCTGGGATTTAGGAGGAAAAAAGTTAAAAGGAAAAAAAATCATGTCCGAACTTAAAAAAATTCTCATAGTTGATGATGATGTTCAGGCAGTTGAAATGCTTTCAATGATTCTGCAGGACAAAGGATACGAGGTAATACCTGCGTATGTGGGTGAGTTGGGCTACAAAAAAGCTTTGGAGCACAGGCCTGATATTATACTGCTTGATATAACTTTGCCTGGAATGGACGGTTATCAGGTATGTGAGCAGATAAAACATAATCCTGAAACTTCAGATATCCCGGTTGTTATGCTTACCGGTAAGGATATGGGAGAGAGTTTTGACAGGGCAATGGAGAAAAAAGCAGACTGGTATGTAGTAAAACCTTATAACATAGAGCATCTGATGAAGGTTTTTGAGAAGCTTGCAGATTAATCTGATGTCTTTCGGCCTCACTTTTCGTAAAAAGATTATTATAGTTGTTGTCGGACTTGCAACCGTTCCCCTTGTTCTTTTCGGGATGAATGCGCTCAGGGCTGCCACCCGGTTTCAAGCGGCTTCCGAGCAAGTAAGAAACAGGCTACTCTTCAGTCTTTTAGGACAGATGGAGGATTATTTTGCGCGTATTAATGAGAGCCTGGCTTTTGTGCAGAGAATTGAAAGCCGCGATACAGATGAAAGCCAGATAAACAGGATTCTCTTCAACGCCTTTAACTCATCCCGTGAACTTGCCTCAGCCGGCCATCTGGTTTCCGGACGCATTACCGCTTATTACGGCGGGGATATGGATGCTTCCTTTCAGCAGCGGTTATCCACTCTTATTGATGCCTTCAGGGAAGCGAGAACCCTTCATTTTTCAGAGGCTTATGAGGTTGGCGGAACTTTGCATTTTGATATGCTCTATCCGCTTCGAGGCCGAGAGGACGAAGCGCTGTTTTTAACCTATTCCCTTGAAGAGCCCCAGCGAAAACTTGCTGCAAACAGTATTGATGATACGGGAGAGTTTGCGATGGTAAGCGGCTCCGGAGCCCTTTTTGCAGGGTCCCCTGATTTGAAGCGCCGTTTTGCATTTATGGAGATCGGTGGCGCTCTTTCAAGCGCCGGGGGAGGTGTTATAGAAGAAGACATAAAGGGATACCGTGTCCGGGGTACCAGGCTTAATGTTGAGTTTCCGGTATGGCTTCTGTTTTCCCAGCGTAGAAGGGAAGCCGATGCCCTGGTGACACGCCTTAGAACCGGAATGCTTCTTTTTCTTTTAATAATGCTTGGAGCCTCGGCGTTTTTGAGCTTTATGCTTGCCAGCGGTTTCAGCCGTCCGATTTCAAGCCTTCTTACTGCGGCAAAGGAAAACTACTCAGCCGGTGAACCTGTTGTAAAAGCCCGCCTTGCCGATAATGACAGGGGGGAGCTGGCGATGCTTATTAATGGTTTTAATGAGATGGTAGACGGACTGAAAGCAGCCCGGGAAAAGCTTGTTGAGAAGGAAAAGCTTGCGGCAGTAGGTGAGATGTCAAACATCATCGGCCACGACATAAGGAATCCGCTTGCTGCCATAAAAAACGGAGTTTATTTTATCAGGTATTCGGTGAAATCCGAGAACGAGAGACTATCCAAAACCCTTAATATTATAGATAGGGAAATAGAGAATATAACGGAAATTATTGAGAATTTGCTCGGATATTCACGCCAGCGCCCACCGGCTCTGAAGCCTGTTGATGTGAATTCTCTTACGGATGAATCTGTTTCAATAGTTGATGTTCCCGAAAATGTAGAGATCCGCAGGGAATTTTCTGAAGCTCTTGGTGAACATAACCTGGACAAAGGAGAAATGAAACAGGTTCTGGTCAACCTTATCAATAATGCCGTTCAGGCATGCTCCGACAAGGAGTCTGGTGTTGTAACTATCAGAACAGACAGAACAGAAAGCGGAGAACTTTTTGTAAGTATAAAAGATAACGGAAAAGGAATACCCAGGGATAAGCTTGAGAATATATTTAAAGCTTTTTACAGCACTAAGGAGGGAGGGACCGGACTCGGAATGTCTTCGGCAAAAAACATTGTTGAGAGACATGAAGGCACGATAAATGTGAAGTCGGAATTGAATAAAGGTACGGAAATTATGATTTCAATACCGCAATTAAAAAGGAGCTAATAAATTGAAAGCCGATGATTCAAAAAATAAATTGAATGAGAAGGAGAGAAAGAAAAGCCTTATAATAGTTGATGACGAGATAAGCCTGTTGACTACCTTGAAATTTATTTTTGAGGATAACGGCTTTGATGTGGTTATGGCCGGCGGCGGTGTTGAAGCCCTTGAGATTATGACGAAAAGAACCTTTGATATGGCAATTCTGGATATAAATATGCCGGAAATGGACGGCCTTCAGACTTTCAGGGAGATAAAGAAAAATTATCCCTCAACAGCGGTTTTTATGATGACAGGCAACAAGGAAAGCAGCCAGGTAAAGAAGTGCATAGAAGAAGGTGCGATAACTGTGGTTTATAAGCCTTTTTCTGTAAATAATCTTCTTGAAGTTATGGATAAGGTAGCAAGGAAGCCTGTAGTCCTTATAGTAGATGACAGGGGAGATGACCGGGTGATACTCAGGAGCGCTCTTGAAATTCACGATTACCGCATTATTGAAGCCAAAGACGGTGCGGATGCCATTGAAAAGGTTAAAAAAGGCAATTTTGATATATGCCTGATAGATTACAAAATGCCCGGAATGAACGGTATCGAAACAATTGAAAATATAAAGAAAGTATCTCCTGATGCAAATATGGTCCTGGTATCGGCTTATACTCTTGAAGAAGCAATAAAAAGCGAATTGAAGGAGCAAAAAGGGGTTGCTTTCCTGAAAAAACCATTTGAAATAAATAACCTTGTTGATATTATCAAGGAAGAGACTTCGAAAAAAAAGAAGACAGAACAATAAATATAAAACTGATTTAAAAATAAAAATGACTGCCAAAGATAATACAAATCACAAAGAAAACGTTTTAATTGTTGATGACGATGAGTCAATAAGAACAACTCTTTCCTACATATTGGAGGACAAAGGGTTTAGTGTAGATACTGTGCGTGACGGTACAATGGCATTGGAGAAGATATGCTACAAGGAATACAGCCTGGCTTTACTTGACTACAAACTGCCGGATACAGATGGTGTTTCGCTTGCAAAAAAGATAAAAAGAGAGGCCAGGAATATTGAGGTTATAATTCTTACCGGCAAGGCGACTATGGAAAGCGCGATAGATGCGGTTAAGGAGGATATTTTTGATTATCTTCTTAAACCGGTTGATCCGGATGAATTAATCAAGGTTATAGGGGAGGCTCTTGACAAGCAGCGGCTTATAAAAAAAAACCAGGAGCTTATGTGGGAATTGAAAAAGAAAAACAGGGAGATGGAGAAACTTAATAAATTTAAAAGTGGCCTGATATCAATGCTATCTCATGATTTGCGGTCTCCAATGAGTTCTCTGAAAGGGTTTAACGAGTCTTTTCTCCAAGGGTTTCTGGGTGATTTGTCACCGAGACAAAAAGAGGTGATTCAGACTGAAAACAGGGTTCTGGATTCAATGATGGAGCTAATCAACAGCCTGCTGGATATGGAACAGATTGAAGCAGGACAGCTTAGAATGAATAAGAAGCCCTGTTTCATAATAAAGGATGTAATGGACCCGGTTCTGGAAAGGCTGGGTATACTTGCGGATAAAAAAAATATTGATATACGTGTTAACTGCGGAAAATCATTGCCGGAAATTGAAATAGATCCCAACAGGATATCCCAGGTCTTGCAGAATATACTTCAGAATGCGCTGAAATTCACACCGGAGAACGGTTATATAGATGTAAGTGTTTCTGAAATCTCCGAGGGGGGTAAAATAGAAGTTAGGGTAAAGGATTCCGGAAAGGGTATTGCTTCTCATGAACTGAATTCAATATTCGACTCTTTTTATACACAAGACGGGGAGACCGAGCCCTATTCAGCCGGCAGAGGCCTCGGACTCACAATATGTAAAGAGATAATTAAGGCGCACGATGGTGTTATATGGGCAGAATCAGACGGTGAGAATAAGGGAAGCTCGTTTATTTTTATACTTCCCGTTAACGGAGCCGGGAAAGAGTATGTTAAGAAGTTCTGGCAGTGCGAAAAGATTAAGTCCTGTAACGGCTCCGGAAATGGTTTGTAAGAAAAGGAGGGTTTATTGAATAAAAAAGTAATGGTCGTTGATAATGATCCTGTATTCCTTGAAGCAGCTGACGGTTTTTTAACTGGAAAAGGATATGAGGTGCTCAAAGCTGAAAACGGAAAGGATGCCCTGGGCCTGGCGGTTAAGGAGCTCCCTGATATTATTATACTTGATGTTGTTATGCCGGGTATGAGCGGGTTTGAGGTTTGCCGCGAGATTAAAAAGAAAAAAAAGACAAAAGATATTCCTGTAATAATTGTGTCAGGAAAGATAAATGAGATTGAAAGGGGTTTTGATTTCGGGGCGGATGATTGCGTACTTAAGCCGTTGGACTGGGGAAAGCTGTCTGAAAAGATGGAGGCAATATTAGTTTGAACAAATCTCCAAAAGTAATTGATAACAGATATGTGATAGACCGCCTTATAGGTGTTGGGGGTGTTGCGTTTGTTTATAAGGCCTGGGACACTATGCTCCATAAATTTGTTGCTGTCAAAAAGATTCATGAAGATTACGCAAAAGACGCGAAATTTGTTGACATGTTCAGGCAGGAAGCTGTAAATACCGCAAAACTGGATAACGAGAATATAGTAAGAGTTGTTAATTTCATTAAATCAAAAGGTGATTATTACATGATAATGGATTATGTAAACGGAATTGACCTTGAATACCTTATAAAAAAATGCGCCAAAAATAATATAACGATTCCGCCAGAAGTCTCAGTTTATATTGTATCTGAAATAATAAAAGCCCTGGATTACGCTCACAATATGCGGGATGAAATAAAGGGAGAGCCACTGAATATTGTGCACAGGGATATTTCGCCAGGAAACATCATGCTTTATTATGACGGCAGAATAAAGCTTACAGATTTCGGTATAGCCAAGGCCGGGGAGGCTGATTCGGAAGACGAACCCGCAGCCGGAAAAGTCTCTTACATGTCACCAGAGCAGGCGCTTTGCGGAGGTGTTGATTCCCGTTCAGACCTTTTCAGCAGCGGACTGGTGCTCTACGAAATGCTTACCTCCGAGAAACCTTACAAAGGTAAAACAAATATTGAAAAATGGAAAAAAGCTAAATCTGCGGATGTCGATTTTAAAAAAGTAAAGTCTGTAGCGGGGGCGGAAGATATTCTCCCGGTACTTAAACGTGTTCTTAGCAGGAACCCTGACGAGAGATATCAGAGTGCTGCTGAAATGTTTATCGAACTGAAAAAGTATTTAAGCAGCATAGGTAATTCTGCAGATATTAATAAGCGATATGCTAAGTTTATTACTTCTGTCTTGAAAGAGGAGATTGAAGCTTCCGAGAAAGAGCTGCAGAAAGATCCGGGCATTAAATATGAAATTCCGGAGCCAGGACCTGATGAAGAAAAACAGGTTCTACCAGCAGATCTTCCTGAAGAGTCCGATGAATCACCCGAACCTGAAGCCAGATCGGGTTTCGGATTGTTTTTCAAGGTAGGTGCAGCTGTATTTATTTTTGCAGTAGTACTTTTTGCTTTTTTTGATACCCAAAGGCAGGATTCCCTGTTAGGGAATATTTTCAGTTCTCTTGTTGATAGGGAAGAGACGGAAATAAGAATAGATACTATTCCTTCAGGAGCTTCTGTCGAGGTGCTTAATGAGTTTGGTTACGACATAGTAAGGAAAATGAATATTAAGGGGGAATCTCCGCTTTATCTTTCTGGTGTTGAGGCAGGAAACTATATGCTGAGAGCTGAAAAGAAAGGCTTCCGTCCTATTTCCCGCAGGATGACTGTTATTGGGCGCGGTGAAAATGCTTCCGTTTCAATTGCAAATGCCCGGATGACGGGAGACCTCTACATTCTTCCTTTTGAAGTTGATATTTCCGTCAGGTCCCGCCCATCCGGCGCAACCCTTTATATTAACAACAGAAATGTCGGAACAACTCCGTACACCGGGGTCCTTGAATCTGGGATTTATAGTTTTCGCCTTGTGCGTTCAGGGTATGAACCCCTCGGGGTCAGGGATCCCGAAGCGGGCGGTATGTCTTACCTTAGGGGTATGTGCGTGCTTGATGTCTCTGCTCCTGTTTCCGGTCAGACCAATGTTGATATGCGGTTCTGGGAAGTCGGGGAGGTAATCTCGGACGGAATAAGGCAGATAAATTTATTGGGATACTTGAAGAGGAATTAAAATGGTAATTAATGTTGGAAAAATAGCAGGTCAGTACGCTGTTTTGAGGACAATAGGTGAAGGTGGATTCGCTACCGTTTACAAAGCAGCAGATTTGACTCTACAGAGGTTTGTTGCAGTAAAAAAAATAAAAGAGGAATATATAAGTAATGCCGATGTTTCAGAAATGTTCCGCAAGGAGGCTGTGAATACGGCAAAACTTGAACACGAAAACATCGTAAAAGTAATAAATTTTGTTAAGGACGAAGAGAATCACTATATTATCCTGGACTATGTAAACGGTGTTGATCTGGAATATTTTTTAAAAAAGCTGTCGGAGGAAAAGGTTTCGATGCCCCCCGGCCTGGCTGCATATATTGTATATGAAACTCTCAAAGCCCTGGATTATGCCCATAATTATAGGGATGATTTGACCGGAAAGCCTATGAGCTTTATTCACCATGATGTTTCCCCGGGAAACATTATGCTTTACTATGACGGCAGGGTTAAACTTACGGATTTCGGAATAGCAAAAGCAAGAGGGGCTGCAGCTAAAAAAGGAATACGGGGAAAAATAGCTTATCTTTCTCCGGAACAGGCAGCAGGTAAAGAGGCCGGCACGGTATCTGACCTTTTTAGTCTCGGACTGGTCTTCTATGAGGCTCTAGCCGGAAAAAGGGCCTACCGGGGGAATATGTCCCAAAAAATATGGCAGGCCAAAAAAGCTAAGGTAGACCTGAAAAGTTTAAAGAAAGGAAAAGTTCCGGAACCGGTTTTTGAAATTTTAAAATCCCTGCTGCAAAAGAAAACCAAGAAAAGGTATGAATCTGCTTCAAAGTGTCTTGAAGATATTGAAAAATATCTTCTTAGTGTTAAGGAAATCAAGGAATGGGAGAGAGATTACAGGGTTTTTGTACAGGAAAAACTGGAAGAGGAAATATTAGCGTCAGAAAAAGAGACAAAAGAAGAAGATAAATTCGGGTTCGATTTGCAAGGGGAAGCAACTCCCGAGTTCTCTGAGGAGGCGGCTGATGTCCCTCCCGCAGAAAAAGAAGAGAAAGAAGTTTTCTGGGAACCCGAAGAAGAAGAGGTGAAAGAGCCGGAACCTGTAAAAGATGATGAAGGCCAAGAGTTGCCTGATGATGCGGCTGATGTTTCTCCCGCAGAAAAAGAAGAGAAAGAAGTTTTCCGGGAACCCGAAGAAGAAGAGGAGAAAGAACCGGAACCGGTAAAAAAAGCTAAAAAGGAAAAGAAAAAAAAGAAACCTGTAGATCTTTCCGGTGAAAAAGAAAAAACTGTAATAGATTTTATACTTGATACTGCCAAAAAACACAAAAAAATATTTATTTCTCTTATGGTATCGGTTTTGTCCGCTTTTGTGATATTTTCCGCGGTGGATACCTATTTAAGAATGACTCCTGTCGGTATAAGAATATATAATAAGTTTTGGCCTCCGGCCTTGAGTATAGATACCTACCCGTCTGGAGCCAGGATAAGGATAATAGACGAGAATGATGTGGATATAGTTAGCAAGTATGATTACAGGAGGATAACTCCGACATACATAGAAAGAATTCCTCCCGGTACTTATCAGCTCAGGCTTTCCAAGGAAGAATACGGTGAAATGACCAGAATAATTACTGTCCTTGAGCAGGAAACAGGCGAGCAGCAGATTACTGTCGGAGGTTCTGTAATGGAGCGTCAGGTCCACATAGTCCCGTTTGAGGTTTTGGTAAGTGTTGATTCTGTACCTCCGGGCGCTCTTCTTATGGTAAACGGAAGAAATGTCGGGCGTACGCCTTTCAGCGGCAATATTGAGATAGACCGTCACAACCTGCAGCTGGTTCGGGAGGGGTTTGAACCCCTTGGAATGCAGCAGATGCCGCAACAGATGCAGCCGGGGGTCTGTGTTCTTGATACCTCACAAAGACTGGATGAGCAGTATATGATAGACCGGCGGTTTTGGAATGTGTCCGAAGAGACTCTTCCTGACAGGAGAAAAAAGTTTAATGTCACAGGGTTTCTGTGGAAATATATTTCAGTTAAGTCAGATCCTCCAGGCGCTCTCGCTTTTCTGACCGATCTTGATTCCGGGGAAACGGAAGAACTTGGAACAACTCCGCTAAGCGATATTATGCTGACTGTCGGTGAATATAAGCTTGATCTGCAGCGCCCCGGGTATAAAGACTGGGAGGGGGAGTTTACTCTGGATGAGAACACCGAAGACATAAAGACTGTAGAGATGAAAAAGTATGTGACGGTAAACGCTCTTCAAAGTGGAACAGGAAGAAGAGTAAACGCCAACATTTCGGTCTCCCATCCCGCTATAGGAACAGTAAGGGGAGCAACACCGTTCAGAGTTGCCCTTCCTCCCGGAAATGCAAGGTTCTCACTTTCTAATGAACCTACTTATATTCCGGTAAATGTAACCAGGGACGTCAGAAGGCTCGGTGAAACCTTTAATGTTGAAATGAGTCTAAGGCCGCCCCATCTAACTGTTGAAGTTAATCAGTTTACAACGGGAGCTCCTATAGGGGAGGCAACGGTATGGGTTAACGATATGTATTGGAAAAGAACCGGCAATACAGGCAGGGTTTCCGGGTTCCTTGACGATGACCCGGGAATGTTTGATATAGAAGTGAGATCCGAGGATTACGGTCAATACAGAACCCGTCTAAATGTAAATCGTGGCCAGAGGAGACGGGTTGAAGTCCGATTGGGAGCGCCCCGGGACGGGTCAGTCTTTTTAGATATCCCGGACCGCTATACGGTAGAATCAATAACAATAGGAGATGACAGATTCGGGGTTCCGCCTGACAATGTAATAAGGGAGATTCCCAGAGGCCCCGCTTATCTTGAAATCAAACTCAAGGAATTTGACGAAGCTCTTTCGGCATCCCTGAATTTCGCCTCGGCAAATGAGATTTACGCAGTTAAACTTGTTGAGGACAGGCGAGAGCCGGTTTTAAGTGTTGAGAACCTGCCTTCACTGAATGTTACTGTTCGGGATTATGAGACGCAAGATCCAGTGTCCGGCGCGCAGGTAAGACTGGGAGCAGAACTTCTTGGCCGTACGGGAGAGGACGGTGTTTATTCTTCAACCCTGCTTAAAAGCGAGGGAAAGTATATTCTTACTATTGAAAAAGAAGGTGTTGGTGAGATACGAACAGCAGCGCAGCTTGAAAACAACAGAACCGATAGTGTGGTTGTGGAAACAAATGCTCCCGTTGATGGCACTTTAATTATTGATGTGGGAGACGGAATATATGACGCGGCTGTTTATGTCGGAGGAAATTTCAGGGGAGAGAACCCCCGGCTTATACCGGCTATCCCCCGTGGCCGAAGTATTGTTGAGGTTAGATCGGATATACTTGGGTATACCGTAACTAGGATTATAGAGATTAGCTCAAGACGCACGCTTGCCGTCTTAAGATTACGCCTTACAGAGACAGGCCTTGTAGTTGAAGAAGTAGACCAGAGAGAATTCCTGCGTTGATCCGGAGGGAATGTTTATGAGAATGAAAAATATAAGAGTTTATCTGTTTTTGTCGCTTTTAATGTGTGCAGCTTCCCTGGCTTTTGCCGGCGGCCAGATAAGTTTTCAGGGTAAGTTAACCGACAGCGCAGGACAACCTGTGACGGATAATCTTGATTTTAAATTTAGGGTTTATGATGCTCAAGAACTCGGTTCACTTCAATGGACCGAAGATCATGACGATTTGAGGGTTACTGACGGTCTCTATAGTGTAATGCTGGGCTCAGTGACATCTTTATCCGGGATTGATTTCAGCGAGTCACTCTGGCTGGAAGTTGAGGTTGAAAATCAGACTTTGTCGCCGCGTTACAGGCTTGCCGGCACTCCTTTCTCATTCTTTGCGTCAACGGCAGCATATGCCAGGGACAGTAAAAAATTAGAGGGGCGCGGTTTTGACGATTTGGTCAGCGCAATTGAAACAGAAATTGATGAAACCGACCCTGTATTCAGTGCTGTTGCAAGCACATCTGCCGCGGGAATGAATATCCGGGATGGATTTCTTCTCAGCGGGACTACAGCCGAGTTTGATCTATTCAGGGGAGAGTTTGAGGGAGAGATAAGCACAGCTGCCTATGCGCACACAGCCGCCACGGCTGCTTATGCTCTTGAGGCGGGCAGTTACGCCGAAACCGACCCTGTCTTTACCGCTCATCCGTCGTTCGGAATAACAACAAGCAGTATAGCAACGTGGGACCAGGCGCATTCCTGGGGAGACCATTCAGCAGAGGGATATCTGGTAAGTGAGACCGATCCGGTCTTCTCTGTTTTTATGAGCACCTCTGATGCCGGGGTGACTATATCAACGCATACGACTGTTGAAGGCATACTGACAGCCGATAGCTTCGCAGGCGATATCAGCACAGCTGCCTATGCGCACACAGCCGCTACGGCTGCTTACGCCCTTGAGGCGGGCAGTTATGCCGAGACCGACCCTGTATTCAGCTCTGTTGCCAGTACATCTGCCGCGGGAATGATTATCCGGGAAGGATTTCTTCTCAGCGGGACTACAGCCGAGTTTGCATTGTTCCGTGGTGCATTTGAGGGTCAGATTAGCACAGCTGCCTATGCGCACACAGCCGCCACGGCTGCTTACGCCCTTGAGGCGGGAAGTTATACCGAGACCGATCCGGTCTTCTCTGTTTTTATGAGCACCTCTGATGCCGGGGTGAGTGTGTCGACAAATATATATGTCGGAGGAGTTCTGGATTTATCAGGTGTCTCTTTCTCAGTAGTGGGTGATACCCTCTCAATCACGGGTATTGACTATACCGTACTTGAATCTACGCTTACGGTGAGGCAACTACATACCAGCGGAGCCGATCTTGCTGAAATATTTTCTTCACGTCAGGACCTTGAACCCGGAGATGTGGTTGTCATAGACCCCGATTATGATGTTGGTGTTATCAGAAGTTCTAAGCCGTATGATACTGCCGTTGCCGGTATAGTCTCAACAAGTCCGGGAACTGTTCTTGGTTACGGCGAGGATGGTTTTGCCATAGCCCTTGCCGGTAGGGTGCCGGTAAAAGTATGTGATGAGGGGGGTGATATTAATCGGGGAGATCTTCTTACTACATCATCCATTCCGGGTAGGGCGATGAAAGCCGCTAATCCGCAGGTCGGGACCGTATTGGGAAAGGCTCTTGAGTCTTTTTCGGGCAATGAGGGCGTGATATACGTTTTGGTTGCTCTGCAGTAATAGATATGAGATCGGATTTTTATTTTATTAAAAAAGCAACAGGCGTCACAGCGTTATTAATTGCGTTTTTATTGTTGCCGCTTTCGCGTACGCTATGCGCCGGATATAACAGTGTGTGGGGGAGTTTTTCGTCCTCTTCCGGAGATGCGCAAAGCGTTGACGGCAGCTATCTTAATGTTGCCAGTATAGGGCAGGCGGCGGCTGACAGTGACCAGAGAATAGCAGGTTCAACCTATATGAGGCTTTTCGCCGGAATTCTTTCTTCCGAAATCAAGGTTCAGGATGTGAAATTAAGCTTTGCCGATCCATCACCTTCCCCTGATAAATGGAATGATTCTTTTGAAATTGAATGTTCTGTCACTATTATATCTTACGTTAACAATATTGCCACCAATACTGTCGCGTTCCGCATTTCTTCTGAAGGTATAGACGAGGATAAGTTTTCTGAGTGGATCTTTACCGCTACAGGGGACAAGGATTCGGGGAAGGAGATAAGGTATTCGGTTGTTATTCCCACAGCCCCCGGCGGCGTTTCTTTTGCCCCCGGTTCAAATAATTATATTCAGTGGCAGGCCTATTATGAAGGAGGGGTAAAACCGGTGCCTTCAGGGCTGTATAATATTAAAATAATTGAGCCGGGAATTGAGATTGTCCAGCCCGGCGATATCTCAAGTATTGTTCCTTCTATTGAAATAGATTTCACAGGCCCGGTTCAGCCGGACTCTATGAATATAAAAGTTTCAGAAAGAGGCGGACCGGTAGTGCTTGATTATAATCCGCTGCACGGTTCTGATAAGTATGAAGCCCAGTGGCCAGTTTCTCCTTTGAACCCGGAGACTTATTATGTTATCACTGCTTCGGTCAGGGATACGGCTGATAATGAATATGAAGACTCAGCAGAATTCAAAACCGCCAAAGGCGTGATTGCCGACCTTATTCCTGTCCCATCTCCTGCGGATATAGGGAGGGAGGATATTGTAATAAGGTATGTCCTTGGCGGGAATTCAAGAGTCTGCATTGCCATATATGATGTGGCGGGGCGGCTGGTAAGGGAAATTATCAGCCGGGAAGCAAGGGAACCCGGTATCCACACTTCCGATAAGTGGGACGGGCGCAACTATGCCGGAAAAAGGGTTGCTAACGGAGTATACTTTTGCGAGGTTAAAGTGAAAAGCGGCGGGAAAGAGTACCGGCGCTACACTTCACTTGCTGTGTTAAGATAATGAAAAAAGCGCTACTATTTATTTTTATTTTTTCTGTGTCGTTTTTACCGGCCTCTTCTTCATACGGAGCTGACGCTTTTCTCAGAAGGGGAGCCGGCGCAAGGGCCATTGCTATGGGAGGCGCATTAACTGCAGTTGCAAATGACTCGGCAGCGGCCTACTGGAATCCTGCCGGACTGGCCGGTATTGATGAGTACCGGGTTTCTTTTATGTTCCAGCAACTTGACAGCGCCAGGTGGCCCGGAATGGAAGATATATCCCCCGAGTATCACTTTGTAAGCGTTATTCTCCCGTTTGAAAAACTAACCGGAAACGGCGTGGCAGCGGTTTCGCTGGTAAGGCACGGCATAGACAATATTCCTCATACCCGCTATGACGGCGCCGGGGGAATAGTAAGGGACAGTTTCAGCAGCTCAGATTCTGCCATTATTGTTTCATATGGATATCCTTTTTTTGAAGGGCTTTTCAGGGCAGGGGGGAGTTTTAAGTATATTTCCAGAGACTTTTCTTCCATAAAAGACGGAAGCGCCCGCGGATGGGATATTGACGCCGGTTTTATTATAACCCTTTCTCCCGAATTGGACATAGGGGTAATGATGAGCAGGGGAGCGGAAGTGACCTGGGATACCGGGCATACCGATAAGGGCTCTTTACGGACCCGCCTAGGACTGGCTTATACGCGTTATATTGTTGACAACATATCTGTTCTTGCTACAATGGATTTATGTCAGGAAAAAGACCATCCGCTTGCCGGGTCGGCAGGAACGGAAATACTTTTTCTCCCGGAAGTTGAAGGGATAAGTTCTTTTGCTGTAAGAGCAGGAATGGATAGCTTATATTTGGAAAACCGGTACGGGAACACAGCAAGGTTGAATGAAGATATAGGTTGGAACGTCGGGGGCGGGATTGGCTCCCGTCTTTTTAACCTGGGCCTTAATCTGGACTATGCCTTTGCTTTCAGGCGGCTGGGCTCCGGCCATATTTTCAATGTAACCCTGGGAGGCAAATTTAATTGAAAAAATTTAAAGCAGTTATCTCTCTAGTTACGGTAGCGGCGCTGATGAATCTCGGCAGTTTTGCATACGCTTTCAGGGATGCGGCTCCTGAATCACGCCGTGCGGCTGAAGAACTTTCTGATGCAGGAATGTTCAGTTCGTTTATATACAAGTTCGGGAATAACTACTTTCGCCCTGAGGGCAATGTCTCCAGGGATGATATGCTTCTAATATTAAGGGAATACTACGAAATAGCTAACAGGCTTTTTGAACAGAACCAGAACATTCTTTCAAGGCTTGGAGGCCTTGAAAGGGCTCAGCGGCAGCAGCTGACTTCTTCCGAGATTGATACTATAATAAGGGAAGTTCAGAGAAACCTTGATCCGATGCTTGAGCGTTCTGCAACGATAAGAAACCTCTCTGCGGGATCCGGCGCGGATACGGCCGCGCCCGGTGTTTCTCCTGATATAAGTAATGAGGTAGCCAGGCTTAAAGAGGAAGTTGACTCCATTTCACGTGAAATGAAGAAACTTGAAGCAGCCTCCCCGGATCCCCGTTCCGAGACTGATATGTCCGGCCTCCGGCGGGATGTAGACAGGCTTAAGAGCGCCTTTTCTCACCTTGAGAGGAGCGCTGTTTCTTCGGATGAAACCGGTGAAATTAAAAAGGAAATATCTGAAATAAAAGATAGTCTTGATCTCATCGCTCGCGCTCTTGCAGAGGGAAGCGATATTCCTCCGGCGTTATACAGCCGGCCTTCCGCGATTGCGGATTCCGGACTTCCTTTCTGGACAAGGCTAAGTATAGGTTTTTCCGCGTTGACATTACTGTTTATGTCGAGATAGATAATGAGGAGGAGATAGCAAGTGATAAGCATTCTACTGAAGCGTAAGGCCGAGATTTTAAAAGAATTCAGCACCGGCCTTAAAGAGATAAAAATAGGACGGAGCCCCCGGAAAAACAATATAGTAATAAAAGACAAGCAGGTCTCGGAGACTCACTGTGTTATCCGCAGAACAGAAGAAGGTTTTGAAGTTGAAGACCTCAACACATCATTCGGCACACTTGTAAACGGAAAAAAGATAACCAAACAGAACATCTCTTTTAATGACGAGATTCAGGTAGGCTCTTATATCCTGAATCCTGTCCAAAGTTCTCCGGCTGACAGACAGCCCTGCCTTTTAGCCATACACGGAAAAATGACCGGAAGAAAATTTGAACTTAATCCCGGTGAAACCAGGATAGGCCGGTCAGGCGAATTTAACGACTTATGGATACCAAAGGATATTGATCCAAGTGTTTCCCGCAGGCATGCGACTGTAATTGCTGACGGCGGAAAATACATACTTAGCGATAAGCGAAGCAAAAACCGGACCTTCCTTAACCAGCGCCAGCTTAAGGAAACCGACGAGCTCCACCTAAAAGAAGGCGACGAGATTTTGATAGGTAAAAACATTTTCAGGTTTCTCCCTGCCGGTAAAGAAGACTACTCCTATCCGGGAAAAGCCGGAATATTGTGGACACGCCTGTTTCCCAAATTAAGGATTGCCGTTTTTCTGATGCTCTTTGGCGCCGGCGCCTATTCTGCCTATACCGGGCTAAGCAGCCTTATGATTATTGATTACCGTCCGGCGCAGCATTCCCTTACGGTAAGTCCCTGGAGGCCCGAGGGATTGAGTCTTACTCCCGGCGGATTTCTTCAGGAAGAGCAGCTTGACATAACCCCTTCGCCTGCGGTAGGGGATGTCACCGGTGACGGGGCAAACGAGATTGTAATTGCGTCACCCGGAGGGGACATTTATGTCTGGAACAGTGAAGGAAAGCTTCTATGGCGCAAAAATTTTGCCAGAGCCGGCCTTACCACTCCCCAGCTTATTGATATCAGCGGCAACAGGCGGAAAGATATAGTTTTCGGATCGGATGACTCCAGGATTTATGCTGTTGACGGAAGAACTGGGCAGCTGATATACAGGAGCACCTTTCTTGGGGGAAGAGTCCTCCCCGGTTCGGCTATTCTTGTTGATGATATTGACGGAAGCGGGTTCAACGATATTGTTGCTGTTACGGACGACAGGGTAATATGTTTTATATACTCTCCCGTAGTTGGTGTAAGAAGGCCTTACTATTTCAGTACTGCAGATGATATAATGTCGTCACCTGTTCTTATTCAGTCAGGCGACAGCAAACATGTCGCTGTTCCAACAAACGGCGGCAATGTTTATGTTTTTGAAGGGTCAAACCCGGATAACAGGCGTGTCTTCGATGTCACAGGTGAGATAAACAGGGCAGCGGGTTTAAACCTTGTTCTTAACGAAATAAATACCAGTCCGGCCTCTGTTGATCTCAACAATGACGGCACTGACGACCTGGTTTGCGCAGCCGGTTCCTATTACGTAACTGCTCTTTCCGGCGCGGACGGCTCTTTAATATGGAAATACCGTATTGAGCCGTTTTCCCTGCTTGAACCGCCCCTGAGGTACGGGTCGCCGGTTATTGCTGATTTAAACGGCAACGGCAGGCCTGATGTTGCTATAGCCTGGGCAAACGGCCGTATAATAGCCCTTGAAGGCGCTACCGGCCGGGAATTATGGGATTTCACCACAAGAGGTGAAAACAACAGGATAATAGCTTCCGCGGCGCTTGCTGACTTTAACAAGGATGGCCTGGCAAACCCTGTAGTCGCTTCCGAGGACGGCTCTGTCTTTATTATTGACGGCCGGGGCAGTGGAGACAATATGGTGCTTGCATCTGCTGATATGAATGTTCCAATTACCGCAACTCCCGTTATAGCCGATATAACCGGAGACGGATATCTTGATATAGCAATACTGTCTGTTGACGGTAATCTCCGTCTGCTTACGACTTCTCTGAGGGTTTTCAGAAATGAAACCCGCTGGCCGTTATTCCGTAATACCCCGGACAACAGGGCAGTTATGTTCTACGAGGACAGGCAAGACATCTACAGCCTCTATGCCGCTTCGGGTGTTTTTGCTATACTGGCAGTTATGGTTTCAGTTATCATAATAAAGAAGAGGAGAAAAAGAAACCGTCCCCGGACAGTTAAAATATGAAAGTTCAATTTGCTGCAAAAACAGATAGAGGGCTGAAAAGAGAGATCAACGAGGATATGTACGGGGTTTTCCCCGGGCAGAACCTTTTCTTTGCCTGTGACGGTATGGGAGGGCATGCTGCGGGCGATTACGCCAGTTCTATGGCTGTTGAGACCATATCGGGAATCAACCGGCCTAATTCGATGGAGCTTTTTGATCGTATAGGTTCATCGTACGAAAATATACCCTATGACGGCAGAAGGCTTGCCGTTCAGGTTATGCTTGCAAACAGGCGTTTGTTCAGGCTGGCTGTTATGTATCCAAAACTAAGGGGAATGGGTACGACGTTTACGGGTGTTATCTTCAGCAGCGGTTTTGCAAATATTGTTAATGTGGGAGACAGCAGGACATACCTTTTCCGCAATTCATCTCTAAGGCAGGTTAGTGTTGATCATTCCTGGGTTGAAGAGTTACTGGAGGACGGCGAACTGGCAAGGCAGGAATTGGATAGTTTTGGGGAAACCAATGTCATTACCAGGGCGCTCGGCACCGACCCATCTGTTAAAGTAGACGCTATGGCAGTGCGCGCCCTGAAGGATGACATTTTTCTTATGTGCACCGACGGCCTTTGCGGGGAGATAGATGACAGTCAAATAGAGCAGATACTACGTTCTTCCGGCAGTCTGGATGACGCCGCCGCGGCCCTGATTGAAGCTGCTAAAAGAGCTGGCGGCTCTGACAATATTACGGTTGTCCTTGCCAGAGTTGAGGAGGATCGGTCTCTGACGGAAATTATCAATACGGAAAAAATTGTTTCTGTCTCAGCCGATAAGCCGGAAAGCGAAGCTCTGGATGAATTTATAGACAAATTTTATCCTCCCGAAAAAACCGGCGTTCCTGACGGTGTGGAAAAAGAAAAGAAAAAGTTTTACCAGTACCC
>PWOI01000120.1 GCA_003557485.1 Elusimicrobiota bacterium
CCCTCGGAGTAAAACCCCCGCTCATAGTAATTGTTTCATCTTTTAAAAATCTGACTTCATAACCTCCACCCACTTTCTTAGAAGTCCACCCTATATCCAGATTCCCTTCATTGTTCCACCACGAACTCCATCTTATGGTTGGGTGACGCTGATGATCATCTCCCCAGGTCAGGTTCACCCAATCAGTCCAGCCGTCACCCAATGCAGGAAGCTGGGAATATTTGATCTGGCTGACTCCCATACTAGACTCGTCAGTCCCATTCCAAACTACATGAAGATTTCCTGATCCGTCAACGGCTATATTCGGATCGTATTGATAATTTTCTGATATTACATTTATATGCTCCTTTTCAGACCATTGACCTGTTTCTGGGGTAAAATAGGAATATTTTATCTGGTCATAATCGGAACTTTCTGTTGATCTGCCATACCATACTGCGTGAACCACATCATCAGGTCCAACCGCTACGGAAGGACGGGTGAGAATTCCAACATCATCATCAATTTCGAAAGAAGTACTCCAAACGCCATCATGTGGGCTTCGGGAAGCATATTTTAGGGAATTTGGTGCCATTTCAGACCAAATACAATGGATTTTATCTTTTGAATCAATTGTAATGGACGGAAAAACTTGATTCATTTCCTCATTGATTTCTCCTACCATTGACCACCCTTGGTCTGAAATTTTATAAGCATACATTATTGTTGAATCCGAACCGCTATTGCCGCCTTCCCATACAAGATGAAGGGTATCCTTTGAATCAGCGACAAGCGAAGGCCGGCTTCCTTCAGGATTAGAAGCACCGACTACAACTATGCCGCTCCAGTTTTCACCATCATCAGAAAATGAATACCTAATCCTATCTGCACCCGAGCGCCATACAAGATGAAGACGGTCTTGAGAGTCAATGGCAAGAGAGGGATGTGGATGTACGCTGGCATTCTCAATAAATTCGCTCTCGTTCCAGGTTTCACCTTCATCGGTAGACCCATAGACATAAACAAAGTTCCCTCTTGCATGGGCAAAATAAAGTTCGCCCGAAGAAGTTCGTACTATTTGTCTTGAGTTGCCATAGGCGGTCGAATACTGGCTGCCCATTGAGACAAATACACCGGCATCGGGTTCAGCCAACGTCCGCACTTCCACAATATAACCTTCATATAAACCAGTCACTTCCCCGTTATTATTTTTGGCCTGAACGCGAAAGTAATAAGTTGTATTTGGATCAAGCCCCATTATGGTTGCGGAAGTTTCGCTGAACCAATCTGTAACCACTCGAGGCGCCGAAATGTCGGGTATGTAGGAACGGGACACACAATATTCAGTCCCAAGCGGGTTGCCGTTACTCTCCCAGCTTAAAGTAACGCTACTGATATAAATACTATCTATGGTAATTTCTCCCGGCAGTGCAGCAAAGGTATAGCTTGAAACAACAATATCAGATGGTTCTGAATGTCCTCCGGGGTTACCTGCTATTACATATCTTTCGTATGATGTGTTAGGCGAAAGACCGGTCTCTACCCAGGTGGTCGCGCCTTTACCTTCAAGGCTCTTAACTTCTGAATCTTCGGCATCATAAATACGGTAATATGTGGCCCCTGCCGTTATATTCCACTCCCATCTGATTGATTCAGGTGAAAGAACTGTTGCGGAAAGTCCTTCCGGCTTTAACGGAACATCCCATATATCCGCATATCCTCCATCCGCTATTGTCCAGTTGTAATCATCTATTATAGCCTGCCTGCTGTCTGCCGCAGGACCGAGATTATATGTTGAATAGCCGCCATGAAAATTTAACCCGCTTTGAAGTTCCTGCTGAGACCATCCTATAAGAAGAGCATTATAGTTTTCCGTTGAAAGTGTTGCCGTTGCTAAAAAATAATCAAAATTAGTCACATTTGATACATTCCAACCCGAAATATCCTGATTAAACGCACTTGCACCCTCAAACATCCCTTCCATATCTGTCACATTGCCGACATTCCAACTCCCTATCGGCTGATTGAATGAGGTTGCGTTATAGAACATTACCGTCATATCCGTTACGTTGCCAACTTCCCAGCCGCTTATATCCTGATCGAATGCAACTGAATCAGCAAACATTCCAAACATATCAGTCACATTGCCGACATCCCAGCCGCCGATGTCCTGATTGAATGAACTGGCGCCGGCAAACATCCCATACATATAAGTCACATTGCCGACATCCCAGCCGCTTATGTCTTGGTCAAATGCGACGGCATCATCAAACATTGCCCCCATATCCGTCACGTTGCTGACATCCCAGCTGCCTATCTCCTGGTTAAATGAGCTTGCATTAAAAAACATAGCATTCATATCCGTAACACTGCTTACATTTACGCCCCAACTCCCTATCGGCTGGTTGAATGTGTTTGCATCATAGAACATCCCTGCCATATTAGTTACGCTTGAGACATCCCAGCCGCTTATGTCCTGGTTAAATGCGGTTGCCTCCATGAACAGCCCCTGCATATTTGTCACACTTGAGACATCCCAGTTTCCTATCGGTTCGTTAAAGGAGGATGCCTGGTAGAACATATAGGACATATCCTCAACATCTGAAGAAGTGGCATCAAAGAAGCCTGCAGCGGTAAAAGTTGAGATATTTATCGCGCCCTGGAACATCCTTGCGGCGCTTGTAATACCGGTTACGCCTGGATATACAGGCGTCAAAATATCTTTTAGAAGTTCCGGCGTACAATCTGCAGCGCCAAACGCAATTCTGGTTGCTTGGCCTGTTAGAGTAACGGTGTAAGTACCGGCCTGGACATAGGTATTTTCAAGAATCCCCTCTGTTACACCAACAGGATCTTCACCAAACCCCCAGTCAATATAAAAATCTTCAGGGTTATCTACTATAAAACTAAAAGTTTGATTTTCAAAAGTCGTTTCAATCAGGAAGTTAAAAGAATCCGGTTCTTCCGCAAGAGCCGGCGCTGCTGCTAACGCAAGAAAGGCGATAATTAAAATTTTATGTTTTATTTTTTTCCTCATTCTTCTTTTTTACATACCCTTCTATGTTTCCCGTGCTTCCGGTTAAATAATAACATAATGTAAAATCTTTGTCAGTGACTTAGGTCACACCCCCTTTTTAAGCTTTCTTTATACCTGCATAGCTATATTAATACACTCTGCAAAAAATGTCAGTGACTTAAGTCACAAATCACATTTTAATACTAATGTGACTTAGGGGGAAATACAACTGTTTGTTGGAATTACTGATTTGTCAGTCGGGATTGGAAGTATTCTATTGTTTTCTTGAGGCCGTCTTCAAGGCTGGTTTTTGGTTCCCACCCAAGTTTTTCCTTTGCAAGGGTTATATCCGGCTGACGGACTTGCGGGTCGTTTTCAGGAAGGGGATCGTTTTGGATAGCGCTTTTTGAACCGGTGATTTCAAGGATTTTTTCCGCAAAGTCGTTTACAGTCATTTCAACAGGGTTTCCGATATTGACCGGCAATGTATAATCCGACTTCATAAGCCGGTAGATACCGTCTACGGTATCGGCTACATAACAGAAACTTCTGGTCTGAGTACCATCGCCGAATACAGTCAGGGGCTTCCCCTCCAGTGCCTGGCATATAAACGAAGGTACAACCCTGCCGTCTCCGGCTCGCATTCTTGGTCCGTAAGAGTTAAAAATTCTGACTATGCGCGTATCAAGGCCATGAGAGCGGTGGTATGCCATTACAAGAGCTTCAGAAAATCTTTTGGCCTCATCGTAGACTCCGCGCGGACCCACGGTATTGACGTGGCCCCAGTATGTTTCTTTCTGGGGATGCTCCTGGGGATCTCCGTAAACTTCCGAGGATGAAGCAAGGACATATCCGGCTTTTTTTTCCCTGGCAAGGCCCAGAGTTTTATGGGTTCCCAGGGAACCGACTTTCAGGGTCTTTATGGGAAGCTTGAGATAATCAATGGGAGAGGCCGGGCAGGCAAAATGAAAAACCCAGTCCAAGTCCCCCTTTATGAATATATATTTTGTGACATCCTGATCTATGAAGGTAAAATTGTTGTTACCGGCCAGGTGATCTATATTATCGGTTCTTCCTGTTATGAGGTTGTCCATACCTATGACCTGATGCCCCTCTTTAAGGAGCCTGTCCACAAGGTGTGAACCCAGAAAACCCGCAGCGCCGGTTACAAGTATTCTCATCTGCCGACTCCCGTGTAATGAAACCCTCTTTTTTTCATATCTTCCGGGTCGAAGATATTTCTTCCGTCTACTATAGAGGGAGGATCGTTGAGAGCTTTTTTAATCCTTCCAAGGTCCATATTTCTGTATTCTTCCCAGTCTGTTACTATCAGCAGCAGGTCACATCCCTGCGCAGTTTCATAAGCGTCAGCGCAGTATTCTACCGAATCGGGAAGTATTTTTTTTGCATTTGCCGCGGCCTGGGGGTCACAAGCTTTTATTGAAGCGCCTTCCTTCAGAAGATCGTTTATTATGTCTATTGCAGGAGCGTTTCTCATATCGTCTGTATCGGGCTTGAATGCAAGGCCGAGCACCGCTATTTTCTTTCCCTTCAGGTTCCATAGAGTATTCTTACATTTTTCAACTATATGTTTCTTCTGGTCGGTATTTATTTTCTCAACTTCCCTTAGAAGGTTGAAATCATATCCTAATTTCGCAGCTATGTCTATGAATGCCGAAAGGTCTTTAGGGAAGCAGCTGCCGCCGAAACCAGCGCCTGCCTGAAGAAAATGGTTGCCTATTCTCTCATCCAGCCCCATACCCCTTGCCACTTCTTGAACATCGGCCTCTGTCCGCTCGCATATATTTGCTATGGCGTTTATATAAGAAATTTTCATAGCAAGAAAGGAGTTGGAAGCGTGTTTAATAAGTTCGGCGCTTTCAATATTGGTCACAAGAATCTCAGTTTTTTCTTTCAGCGGTTCATAGAGCTCAAGCATTTTTTCTTTTGCCCTCTGACTCTCTACACCTATAACAACCCTGTCGGGGTTAAGAAAATCATCTACGGCCTTACCTTCCCTGAGAAATTCGGGATTGGAAGCCACATCATATTCGGCTCCTTCAGGAGCGTACCTGTCTATTGTCTTTTTTATCCATTTGCCGGTTTCAACGGGAACCGTACTCTTTGAAACCACAACCCGGTAGCCGGGCAGATTCTGCGCTATTTCCCTTGAAACAGCTTCTACATAACATAAGTCCGCCGAACCGTCAGGAAGGGGTGGGGTGTTTACCGCCACGAATATAACTTCGCTTTTTTCCAGGGCCTTCTTTATATCGGTAGAAAAAGAGAGCCGGCCGGCTTTTACATTTTTTTCAACAAGTTCCTTTAGGCCGGGCTCGTAAATAGGTATGCCTCCTTCGCGGAGTATCTTTACTTTTTCCTCATTGTTATCAACGCATATGACTTCATGGCCTAGCTCGGCAAAACATGTACCCGAAACAAGCCCTACGTAACCTGTACCTACTATTGCCGTTTTCATTTTATCTTTCCTCTCTTTTTACTGTTATATTCTGACATTATTTTTATGGATATCCCACCGCGTGGTGTAAAAGAGCCCTCAATTTTCATCCATTTAGGACGGCATGCATCCGAAAGATCATTTAAAATTCTGTTTATTATATCCTCTGCAAAACCCTCA
>PWOI01000053.1 GCA_003557485.1 Elusimicrobiota bacterium
AACAGCGGCGGAATCGGCAATATTGAAAAAGGCTTTCGTGAATCGGCCCTTGTAATCGAAAAAACCTGCAAAACACCTAATGTACAGCATACACCCATGGAGCCTCACACAGCCTACGCTTACATGAAAAACGGACGTCTCATCATACATGCCTCTGTACAGACGCCTTATCATGTTAGAAGAATAGTATCAGGAATTCTCGGACTCAAAGAGAACGAGTTAAGGGTTATAAAAGAGAAAGTGGGAGGAGGATACGGCGCCAAGCAGGACTGTAGCGTTGAGGATATAGTAGGAACGGTCGCTTATATGACCGGCAAACCTGTCTACTTCCGAATGACGCGCAGGGAAGAATTTGTCGCCCGAACCAGGCCCCCTCTTCATATTACCGTAAAGGCTGGGGCTGATAAGAAAGGCAATCTGAAAGCCCTGCAGATAAAGACCCTTTCCGATACGGGCGCTTACGGCCCTCACTGTCTCACCGTACCTATGAACGGCTGCTCAAAAACTCTTCCTATGTTTACCTGCAAAAATATGGCTTATGATGTAAAATCATATTATACCAATAATATTGTCACCGGGGCATACCAGGGCTATGGAGTGCCCCAGACCAACTTTGCAGTCCATATGGTTCTTGCGGAGCTTGCCAAAGGCCTGGGGCTCAGCTTTGAAAATTTTATATTAAAAAATCTTGTAAAGAAAAATTATAAGCTTGATATCTTAAAACAGCTTGGAGAGGGAACCGAAGGCCTCGCACAGAAAGTCTCAAGCTGCGGACTCGGTGAATGCATAGAAAAAGGCCTTCTTAGATACAGAAAATGGAAAAACAACCGCTATGCTGACTCCAGCGATTATGTTCAGGGCAAAGGCATGGCCGTAATGATGCAGGGCTCGGGAATACCAGGAATAGATTCAGCCAACGCCATTGTAAAAATGATATCCGACGGAACATTTATGCTTTACATCGGCGGAGCTGACCTGGGCACCGGAGAAGATACCGTCGCAGCAAAAATAGCAGCGGAAGAACTTTGCGTAACGCAGGATAAAATAACAGTTACCTCTGCGGATACCGATACCACCCCTTTTGATAAGGGATCCTACGCATCAAGCGGCACATTTTTTACCGGGAATGCCTCATATAAGGCCGCAAATAATATGAAAAAACTTATCATACAGGCCGCAGCCGATATCCTGAAAGTAAAAAAATCAGATATAACCCTGCGAAACGGCAAAGTAAGCGCCGGCAGAAAAACTCTGACATATAAAGAGTTGGCCTATAAAACCCAGTCCGGGTCCGGATGCGGACAGCTTATAGCATCGGGTGCTTTTACGACTGAACAGTCTCCTATCCCATATGCGGCTCATTTCGCACAGGTCACTATAAACAAACGCACAGGTATCATAAAGGTGGATAAATACTACGCTTTACACGACTGCGGGATTCCCATAAATCCCGACTTGGCTGAGGGGCAAGTATACGGAGGAATAATGAAAACAATCGGACACTCTCTATACGAAGCGGTTGAATTCAATAAAAACGGGATATGCCTTAACGCTGATTTTACTAATTATCCAATACCCGGTATAAAAGATCTGCCAGAAGAAATTGATGTCGAGCTTATTGAGGTAGAAGACCGTATAACTCCCTATGTTGGCAAGTCCATATCAGAAATCGCCTGTAACGGAGCTTCCGCCTGCATCGCAATGGCGGTCAATGAGGCTCTGGGTATCTGGTTAAGAGAATGGCCTTTCAGACCTGAAAAAGTTTTGGCAGCCTTAGAGGAAAAGGAGAAAAATAGTATTTAACGTCATCTTTCTATAAAACCTACTGTCGCTTATGGGTAAGATGGCTCCTTGGGCTGAACGACAGTGATAACAGAAATTTTTGTAAAAACGAGAGCTGGAATGAAGGGGGTGTAACTTATAGGCAGTTGGTGTCTTGAGCTTTATATAAAAATTTTAAGTCTACTCAAAAATAAATCCTATTTTACAACAGTCGCAGCCCACCTGAAAAATCTACTTGCATTTTTTACTATTTCATCTGCTTCCCTGCTGAAAATACTCCTGCTTTCGTATTGTACAAGGTTCTTTTTTGCAATAATTCTTTTCAGGGAATTACTCTTGCTCCCTGATTCGGGAAGCGGTATAGATTTTACAATTTCGCACAGATCAAGATGATTTTGTGATATCGAACGAATACCTTTCTCATGTATACAAACAGCATCCGCTGCAGAAATAACGCATTGTATTGCCAGAGTTGATGAGGCGTTATAGTTACCCTCTCTAAAAGATTTAATCATCTGAGAATGATTGTCTTCTGCTTTTTTAAGATACTGTAAAGCTTTTGATTTATCTTCTTCTCTGACCTTAATTTTTCTTGCACTCATTTTTACTTGATATCCGTCAGATCTTTCCCATACACAAGCGTATATGTATTTATTAGAGTTGAAACAGGAGGCATTTTGTTATTAAGAAATTTAATAAATTCTTTCTTTTTCTTTATATATAGATCAAGATGGAGACCAAAATACTCATAGAATTCAGATGAAATTTTATCTGTAAAAGCATCCGCTATTTTTTCAAGGCTAACATCATCCCTTGTCACCACAGCAACATCTACATCGCTATCCGGAGTATCTGTCCCTTTTGAGATGCTGCCGTATAGGAATAGTGAGACAATTTCATTTGTTAACTTATACTCTTTTATTTTACCTTTTATAAAATTCGCGATATCACTCTTTACAGCAATCTCTTTTGTAAATGCCGGAAGAAGGATATTCTTCACATTTCTGTTATTTATATTAAGACGGTAAAGATGCTGCTTTCCTATAATATCCCGCTTCAGAACATCCTCAGCATATAATTCCTTTAAAGCGGTATGCGCACCGGGCGGAGAAAGTCCCGTTTCTCTTGCAATTTCACGACCTGTTGCAATAAAATCCTGCCTTTTTGAAATAAACAAGCGGATGATTTTTAGCTTTGAAGGCGTATTTAATATTCTATCTAGTACTCTTTCTACAACCATATTATGTCAACCCTACTTAACATATGTTAACTATAATTAACAAATTTGTTTTTGTCAAGAGGAGCATTCCATAGAAATGGGAATAGGAATAAACATCGTAACCCCCCTTTTAAATGAAGGCTATCTGATTTTAATAAAACTAAGAAGGAATTAATTGCTATATTTGAAAGTGCTGGCCCCCCGAGTTGGTCGACAGTGATAACGAGAATTTAATCTGATTAAAAGATTTTTTAAACATCATTCTTCTTTCCAACCTTTCTTTTGTTGCCATTTCAGATTAAATGATTTCTTCATTACAATAGATTCTATGACCGGCATTATAAAATCTCTTAAGGTTATAACCGTATTTTCTAAACTTATCTCTGATTCTTTTATCCCAATTTTATTTAAAAATCCTTCCCACTGTTTATTTTTCTGTTTATCCATAATGAATTCTTCGCTTAACCCCACTGGAACAGTATCCGGGATTGGAGTTTTTCTTCTTTTGAAAGTTTCTTTTAATGCCTTCTGAAGTTTTGATCCATCTGTTTGAAATGTACTAATCAAAAACCGGATATCATAATAATCCTTCATACGGCTGTTGATTATTCCCTTCTCAAAAATTATCTGGATTTTCTCTGCAAGGCTTGCCTCTACAGAATAGGCTAATATGCGGGGAGCAGGAAAATCAAGCAATGTGGGATATTCAATTTTTTCCGGTTGCGTCATTATTGCGTCTCCAAACCCAATATCTATTTGAGCCGGAATAACAGCTTGTCCCAGTTGTGCCTTGAATTTTATACGAATTCCCTGGTATTCATTTTCTTCTCTTATATCTTCTGCTAATATCGTTTCTTCAATAAAATTCAATCCGTCATCATCCACATTAACTCTGCACAACTGCATTACCATCTCTTTTGCTTCTTTAATACTGATAATCTTTTTTGAAGAGAAATCTGCATCAAGAGTAGGTCTATGCGGTTCACCGTGCCAATAACTATAAAGAACTGCGCCCTTTAAAACCAATTTGTCTGAGTATTCCGATATACTCAGCCTATATAGAAACCGCTCTATTGCATAACGAATTAACAAATTTGTAAAGATCTCGTTTCTCTCTCTGGAAATATTAAGCAATCGTGCCCTGACCGAAGCCGGAATATTTTTATTACTCATAAACTGCTTCAATATAAGGCCTTATTACATTCTGTACTTTATTAATTTTTGAATACTCCCAAAGCTTATCTACCGTACCCTTGTTCTGTTTTTTATACTCCTTTAGTGCCTCAATAGCCACATCCAGGCCAATTTTATTTCTAAACTTGAAGCAGTCAGCAACGGTTTTTGCCGGACTATAAATATTAATTTTTATATTATCAATAAGATGCTCTTCGCAACCTTCTTTCAGGGAGTCCCCTGTCATTCTTATGATTTTAAGCGGAATATTTATTGCAGGAGTCCAATCTTTATGATGTATTGCAATCCAGATCTGAAAAGGGTTTTGGGATGTCATCTCATGAAATCTGAGCGCGCTAAGAAGGCAAATAACTGCATTGGGAACTTTTTTTGCTGTTTCAATCAGCATTATATCTTCCGAAAGCTCCTTATCCGGAATTTTATACAGACCCCTGCCTATTTTCTCAAGTTTTCCTTTTTTGTAAAGACGATAAATATACTGCCTGGGAATATTGTACTTCTCAACATCTTTTGGCCTCAGCACAGTATTTTTTTCAGCCAGTTCTATAATTTTTTCTATTTTACTGTTCATGTTACTTTACATAGGCAATTATTTATAAATGCCTATGTTTTGTAACTATACTAATATTTAATTTCATAAATGTCAACTGAAAAATGCTACAAAAATGGGAACAGGAATAGACATCGTAACCCCCTTTTAAATGAAGGCTATCTGATTTTAATAAAACTAAGAAGGAATTAATTGCTATATTTGAAAGTGCTGGCCCCCCGGGCTGGACGGCAGTGATAACAGGAATTCTCACGGAATATTTGGGATCGACTCTTTATTTATCTGTTTTCACTTTTTTCCGATACTGTTTCATTCATATCTATTAAATTAGTTATCACGGATTCAATTATTTCTTTCTCCGACGAACCGCTTTCTGCAATCATAAGGGTCAACGCGCACAGGGTATTCTCTTCAATGCGTTTCCTGGCTTCATTAATATATAAAAGATTGTTTTTGTCCAGGTAACTTAAAAATACAGTAGATGCGATTCTCTTATTCCCGTCCACAAAAGCATGATTTTTTGTTATAGCATAAAGCAGGTGGGCAGCTTTTGATTCTACACTGGGATATAATTCCTGGCCGCCAAAGGTCTGATATGTATTTTCAATAGCCGATTAAAAAGACTTATCTTTTACTTTTCCAAAGAACTTTTCTCCGGTAAATTTTTTCTTTAATTGATTAACAACGTCATTCGCATCTTTTAAACTAAATTTATAGTTCTCTTTTATGGCCTCTTTTCTTTCAACTTTCCCGTTGTCATAATTATCGAATAAAACCAGGGCGTTGTAATAATCTGATATAATCTTAAGTAATCCCTTTGTTTCCAGTAAATCAGTCTCTTTTTCCAGCTTATTAACTATATTAAAAAGCTCCTTCAGTTTTTC
>PWOI01000059.1 GCA_003557485.1 Elusimicrobiota bacterium
CCGGGATACAGTTTTCTGTTAACTGAGAGTATCTGCAGCCGGGCTATATATGCGTTTTCGGATATAAGTCCTGTCACTTTTACTTTGCCGGCGTATTTTTTCTTTAAGCCCGACAGGATATCCTCTGCTTTTTTCTGCCGGGTTTTATCAGGGCTTCTTTGCGGCTCAGAATCTTCCCCGTAAAGTTTTTTATTAATCTCAATTATTTTATTTTTCGGTATATGCATCTGTTACTTAAGCTGCCTGTATATTCTTATCGTTTCTCCCGCTTTTACCCTTACCGTCTTATACCAGGTTTCATACCGCTCCTTGCTGATTTCCAGCCTGTATACCCCGGGATCCAATTCCAGCTCCAGAGGAGTATTTCCTTTTTTCGCGCCGTTCACATATATTGAGGCGTATGCCGGTACCGTAAATATTTTGATTATGCCTGCCTGCATCTTTTTCAATTGCGCGGAAATTGTCTGCGTCCTGAAAGCTTTTACCCGGACACTCTTTTCCCACGGCAGATAACCTTCGGCTTCAATTCTTAAATTATGCTCGCCTGCGGCTATTTTTTCCAGGTGAAGCGGAGATGCCAGGCCCTTAAACCGGGAGGCTATATAAACTTTTGCTCCCGGGGGTGTTGAGGTTATGAGAAGGGCGCCGTCTTCTTCGATCAGGTTAACCTTTTTTTCGGTGGTTTCATCGGCAGCGATCTCAATTATTTCACTGTATTTCTTGTAATTTTCTTTTTCTAATTTAATTATGTATTTTCCCGGAGCCAGTCCTTTAATTTCTTGAGGCGTTGTCCCGGAATATTTTTCATCGATAAAAAACTTTGCCCCCGAGGGAATTGTTTTGACCGAGAAAACTCCTTTCTGCGCCTGAAGGGAAGCATTTATTTCGTGAGTCCTGCCTTCATCGACATAGACGGTTTCCGTATATACCCGGTAGCCGTCTTTAATGATCGTAACATTATGGGGGCCTATGGGGAGACGGTGAATATCTATATCTGTTTTCCCCCATACCTCGCCGTCTATGTATATTTTTGCCCCCCTGGGACTGGAAGCGACCTTTATCGCCCCGGTACGCTCCGGCTCAAGGGGTTCTCTTTCCAGTTCGGAAAAGAAAATGTCCTCAGTTTTTCCCGTATTAAGCCAGCCCGGCTCCAGCGCGTCTTTGGGTACTGAGATATTACTTGCGAATATATTGAGCATTGTATTCCTGTTGAAAACATTTATGCTTATTTTTATATCGCGCCCCTGCGCATAATATGTTCCCGTCAAGAGGTATTCGGCCCCGGGGTCTTCGGTTATCTCGGCTTCCCCGCCGGTCAGCCTTGTTTTAAAAGCGTTCTCAAGGACGCTGCTGAAAGAGTAGCGGTCTCCGCTTGTCAATTCCTTGAACCCTCCTATCAGGATATGCCCGATACTGCTGTTTTTGAATTCAGCAAGGATTTCCAGGGCTGCCCGGTCCATCTCCCTGTCATATTGCTCAACGACTTCCAGCATCCTCGCTCTTTCCTCATCTATTTCAGATTTCAGATACCTGGTCAGCAGGTATACATTAAAAGACCCGTCTCTTTCATTCTGCTCGTAATACATATCTGTAATTATTGCGCGGCGGATATCCGCTTTGCCGTATGACCTTATTTCATCCGTCAGCCGGCTGACCAGTTCGGATTTCTGAAATATCATCCTTGCCGAGACGTTGACCCCTATATAAGCTACAATCTGGTTCATTACATTGTGGACCGCCTGCTCCCGTCCGGACTCAAGGGAGCGGGCGTTTGTATTTATCCCGACAAAATATACGTACTCCCTATCCGGCGCCGGCGGCCTTGATATCCAGGCAGGTTTTTTACCGGGCTGCGCCGGAGAGTTAATTCCGATCAGAACCATAAACATAAGAATTATTAATACGCTTTTTTTCATCTAAATTATTTTCCGGGCACTGTGAAGGTAAAAACAGTTCCGCTGCCGGGGTTGCTTTCCAGCCATATCCGTCCCCCGTGCGCCTCTACCGCCATCCTGCAGAAATACAGCCCCATTCCCTTTCCGCCCCTTATTCCCTTTTTCCTTGCCTCCAACTGCTCGTATTTGCCGAATATTGTCTCTTGAAATTCAGGCGATATTTCCTCGCCCGGGTCAGATACGGACAACTTCATCCCGGAATCTTCCAAATACCCGGCCCTTACTGTTACGGCGCTTTTCTCCGGGGAGTATTTCAGCGCATTGGTTAAGAGATTAATTATTATCCTTTTCAGAATGCTTTTATCCGCTTTTACCAGGATTACTCCTTTAGAGTCGATGATCCGGCGAATCTCTTTATCGTCTATCTTTGCCAGTTCCTTAAGCTCTTCGGCGCACTTTGAAAGCAGTTTCCCGACATCCACTTTTTCTATTTTGAGACTGATGGCGTTTTCCTCCATCCTGCTTATATCTATAAGGTTGGCCGCCATCTGTATAAGTTCCCGGCTTCCCGCATACGCGCGGCTGAGATCTTCCAGTATCCCGGGCTCTATGTTTTTGTTTTCCGAAATAGATTCCAGGGTAAGGCTGATATTCGTCAGAATATTATTCATATCGTGTACCAGCATATCTGAGAGGTCCTCCTTAAGCTTTTCCGTCTTTTCCAGATCCCCGTAACTTTTCTCAAGCTTGTCATTGAGGTCCTTGATTCTTAAGAGCGATTTAACTCTGGCCTTCATCTCGTCCCGGTCAACGGGTTTTGTCAGGAAATCATCGGCTCCGGCATCTATGCCTTTGAGCCTGTCTTCTTTTTCCTTAAGGGCCGTTACCATTACTACCGGAAGGAACTTCGTTTTGTCATTGTCTTTGATCTGTGCGCACACTTCAAAACCGCTCCTGCCGGGAAGCATTACATCCAGCAGAACAATATCTACTTTTTCTTTATTTAGTATCTCAAGGCACTCTTCGCCGGTGGAGGCTTTTAGAATACTATACCCCAGGGGCAGAAGATATGCCTCGAGAAGTTTCAGGTTTTTTTGCTCATCATCCACAATCAGTACTGTATGTTTCACGTTTGTTCCTCTGTATTCAACTTTACATTTTACATCTGACGCGTTTCTCCGGGAGGCTGTCTGCCGTATTAATACAGTTTTTCCAGCAGTTCCTGGGCTGTTTCCTCGGCTGCCTTGTTGTTTGCCCTGCGCGCTTCGTCCGCCAGGCCCTCTATGGCTCTTTTGCGGGCTATTTTATAATCACTGACTGCAAGTTCTACCAGGACCGAGCAGTTATAGGAATATTCCACGCCGCCCCAGGTTGTTGTCTCTACTTTTTCATAGTAACTTTCCACAGGCAGCAGGCCGCTTATCTCGATATTGTCTGCAACCATCGCCACTCCGTCCTGAACAAACTTTCCCAGGTCTTCTGTAGAAAGATTTGATCCGCGGGTGTTTTCAACGAACTCAGTCCTTACTCTTGTCTGAATTGATTCGGCGACATTCTTCAGGGCTTCGGCTTTTGCCTGTCTTAAACCCACAGAATAATCAGCTACGTTTTTTACGGTTCCGCTGAAATTCATCTTCTCCCTGCTCTCAGAAAAGGGCACATTCTGCCAATTAGGCTGAGATGAAGAGCTTCTTTCAACGATTCTCTGTCCTCCCACAGTCCTTTGGGTTCCTGCGCATCCTGCTGATAACAGAACGGCGCACGCTCCTGCCGCTAAAATTAGATTTTTCATTTTTTCTCCTTTTTCACCTTACATTACACCATTTCCAGTAATTCAAATACCGCCACATTATGGTCTTTGCCTTTCAGCTTCACCGCGGGTATTTCTTTTGCTTTAATTTTGCCTCCCGCAAGTTTCCGGGTGTTTTCGCTGATCAGAATCTGCCCCGGTAGGGCCCCTGACTCTATCCTTTGCGCGGTATTTACCGGATCTCCTATAACTGTATACTCCATCATAGCGTCCGAGCCTATGTTTCCTATAAAAACTTCACCGCTGTTTATGCCTATCCCCAGCCCCAGCCCGAATTTATGATAACCCTGAATTTCAAACTCGTTTTTTATATCTATTGCGGCAGCTATAGCGTTATATGCGTTAGTTTCGTCGCTTTTCTTTGCGGAAAAAAATGCCATTATTCCGTCTCCGAGGTATTTATCAAAAGTCCCGTTGTTTTTCAGCACCGCATTCATCCATTTCGGGAACAGCTCACTTAAAACTTCCATTATCTCTTCCGGGTTCCGTTTTTCCGAAAAATTAGTGAACCCCCGGATATCGGCGAAAAGGACAGTAGCGCAGCGTTTTTCACCGCCCGGCTTCAGATACCTGTCCGGGTCATCTATCATTTTGTCCAGGATATCTTCTACGATATACCGGTTCATTATATTACGAAGCAGCAGAGTTCTTTTTTCGACTTCGTCATTGAGGTATTTAATCCTCAAAAGAGATTTCATTCTTGCCTTCAGTTCAAGCCGGTCAAAGGGCTTGGAAATGAAATCGTCACACCCCGCCTTTATGCCTTTTATCCGGTCTTCGCTGTCATTAAGAGCGCTCAACAGGATAACAGGCACATACGGTTTTTCTCTGTTTTTTCTTATTCTTTTTGTAACTTCAAAACCATCCATACCCGGCATGATTATATCCAGAAGGACCAGGTCAATATTTTTCCCGTTAAATATTTTTAACGCAGACTTCCCGTCAGGCGCTGTTGACAGAACGTAACCCAGCGGCTCAAGGAACGCTTCCAGCAATCCTATATTTGCGGAATTGTCGTCAACTATTAAAATTTCAGGTTTTTTTGATGTCATAACCTGTCTTTATACTCCTCATATATCTCCCAGACCTCATTCTCAACCTTAAAAAAAGCGTCCACGCCGGAAGGGCTGAAGTGATTTCCTGCGCCTTCCCTTATGATCTCAAAAGACTTCTCTATTGAAAAGGCCTCTTTATAAGGGCGCCGGGATGTGAGCGCGTCAAAAACATCTGCTATTGCCGTGATCTGTCCGGCAAGGGGTGTCTTATCTCCATACAGGCCTGAAGGGTATCCGGTTCCGTCCCATTTTTCGTGATGCGTAAGGGCAATAGTCTCCGCCAGCTGGATATATCCGGCTTTCGAACCCTCCAGTATCTTTGCCCCGAAGACTGTATGCTGCTTCATCTTTACCCATTCGCGGGGAGTAAGTTTCCCCGGTTTCAGCAGTATGTAATCGGGGACTCCCATTTTACCCACGTCGTGCATCACAGAGGCGTAGTGAATGGCTTTGACTGTCTCTCCGTCCAGCCCGAGCCCGGCGGCAACAGCAGCGGCATACCGGCTCATCCTCCGGACATGCGCGCCTGTTTCATGGTCCTTATACTCGGCGGCCATCGCAAGCCTCTGTATAGTTTCCAGAGAATATACTTCTATTCTTTCAAGCGCTCTTCTGAGTTCACCGGTTCTTTTCTCGACTTCGGCTTCCAGCTTTTTTTCATAAAACAATATATTGTCGTTGTATGCTTTTACTTTTAGCAGGGACTTTACTCTTGCGGTGAGCTCCGACTTGTCAACCGGTTTGATTAACAGGTCATCCGCGCCGGCCTCTATCCCTTTTATTCTGTCTTCCCGGCCGCTTAACGTTGTGACTATTACTATAGGTATATTTAAAGTATCCTTATCTTTTTTTAATATCC
>PWOI01000176.1 GCA_003557485.1 Elusimicrobiota bacterium
GCAGGAGCTGTCCGAAGAGAGTGCTCTGCGGATAGCCGGGGCAATAGAGAAAGAGTCAGAACACCCCATAGGAAAAGGAATAATCAGAACTGCCAGAGAGCGGGGTATTGATATCCCCTCTGTATCCGGTTTTACGGCATTGAAAGGTAGGGGAGCGTCTGCTTCTTTGGAGGGAGTTGAGTACAAGATAGGGAGTCCGGCAATGTTTGGCGAAGGGGAAGCTAATATTCCTTCCGGCCTTGAGGAGGCAGCAAAGCAAGCATCCCGAAAGGGAGAGAGCGCGATATACCTGTTTCGGGGTAAATCTGCTCTGGCCGTTTTTTCTGTTGCAGATGTAATACGGTCCGAGAGCAGAGAAGCAGTGAGATCCCTTCAGGAGAAGGGAATTGAGGTTGCTATGCTTACCGGGGACTCCAATGCGGCAGCAGAGTCCGTGGCGGAGGAACTGAATATAGATATTGTTTTTTCTGAAGTCCTGCCGGAAGAGAAGGCTTCAAAAGTAAAAGAGCTCCAGGGAGAGGGAAAGAGAGTTGCCATGGTAGGTGACGGGGTAAACGACGCCCCTGCCCTGGCTACGGCTGATGTCGGGATTGCCATAGGAGCGGGTACCGATGTTGCCGTTGAAGCCGGGCATATAGTTCTTGTAAAATCCGATCCCAGGGATATATCCCGCATAGTGAGCCTTTCCAGTTTTACCTATTCAAAGATGCTCCAGAACCTGTGGTGGGCAGCAGGCTACAATATAGTTGCCATACCCCTGGCGGCGGGGGCTCTATACGCGTGGGGTATACTTTTAACACCGGCAGTCGGCGCGGTTTTAATGTCTGCCAGCACTGTTATCGTTGCCCTTAACGCCCAGCTTCTCAGACGGGCCAGGCTCTAAAACCGCAATAGTTAATATTTTGAACCCGGAGATAGCCTGGTTCTGTAAAGTAAAGTATTAAAGATGCAGGCGAAGATATGTAAAACATTTGCAAATCCTAAAAGGCTTGAAATAATAAATGCGCTGAATGGAGAAAATAGATGAGTTATAAAGAGTTTTCAGAAAACAGAATAAAAAAACAGATACTGTTGTCAGTAGTACTGGCTTTGGTACTGGCAGCCGGGTGGAGATACCCGGTATTTGGCGGATTTATAGTTATCTGTATGTTCGGGGGTATAGTTATAAGTATATTCCGGGGCCGGAAGTGGTGTGACTGGTACTGTCCCAGGGGGAGTTTTCTGGACTATGCCGGGAAAAAAATAAGTCCCGGAAAAAATATTCCAGGGATATATAAAAATATATGGTTTCGTATGGGGATAGTATTTGTTATGATGGGTTTGATCTTTATTCAGATCTCAGGGCGCTGGCCCGATCCTTACGAGATAGGTTTGTTTTTAGTGACTATGTTGACGGTCACAACTATATTGAGCCTGATTTTTTCCGCAGTGCATCACCAGAGATCCTGGTGTTATATCTGTCCAGTAGGAACTATTTCAAACTGCGTCGGGAGAGGAAAAAATACGGTTAAAATTGATTCGGAGAGCTGCAATCTATGCGGCGCCTGCAGTGCGGTATGTCCTGTTCAGATTGTGCCGCATAGTTTTAGAGGCCAGGGTATTCGCGAAATCACGGATCCGGATTGTATTAAATGCGGCCTTTGCTCGGAGGTATGTCCGCAAAATGCACTCTCACAACCCGGCAAGTCTCCGGTTAGCTTAAAAGGAGAATAAGAAAAGATTCCTGGTAAAATTGATTTGTATTTTTATAATTAAATATAAATGACAAAAGAAAAAGACCAGATTCCCTTTATTATAGCGATATCCTTTATGGCGGCCTTTATTTTAATCCGCCTGGGGGTATTTATTGCAGGCTCGGCGCAGAGTGAGTTTGCAGCCGCTGCCAAAGTGGGAGAGATGCCCGATGTCCGCTTTTATATAGGGCGGAACATCATACTTTTCGGATACCATATCCATCATTTTTACACGGGCATTCTGCTTATATGTGTTTCCGGATGGATGGCAATTAACGAAACCAAACTGCTAAGCCGCCGTCAGCTGGCAATAATGTACGGTGCCGGATTGGGACTGTTTTTTGATGAGATAGGGCTACTTCTTACCTGGGGGGATTACTATTCGCATTTAAGCTATCTGCTAAGTTTGTTTATGATAGGGTTGTTTGCAAATATAATTTACTTCAGCAGGTTCTGGCAGGCGGTTAAGGAAAATATAGCCAAAGCGCCGCCTACCTCAAATGTAGCCCGTAACTTTTTCAGGTTTAACAGTTTTATAAAAGCTGCGGACTATATAAGCGAGAAAACCGGAAATTCAACCGGCACGGCAATGTTCTTCACCGGGTTAATTTACATAATTATAAGTTTTACGGTATTTAAATTCCCCCAGTTTGTGCGCTATCTTATAGCAGTCGCTTTTTTTATACGCGGCGTAAACTATGTATTCAGACACAGGGAAATAGTTGAAGAAGGTAGATTATGAAATATGAGAAACTAAGTATATTGTTTGTGGGCCTTATTTATGTGGCGGTAGCGGTTTTAATACTGCTGCAGCCCAGGTTTTTTTACTACTGGGTTGCTGCGGTTTTCTTTATCCAGGGTGTTATTTCGTTGAGCCGCGCTTTTTTTAAATCAAAAAAGAAATAGTTTAATATTTCAGTGAAATTCTTACCGGGTCTTGTAAAAATCTAAAAACTCAATTATAATACTTGTTGTAATATGCATAATTATACAAAAATGTATAAAATCGAATTAAACAACAAGTATGGATAAGTATTTAGAAAAACTTCAATCTAAAGGTGTTTATACTTTTACCAGGGATGATCTAAAAAAAAACCTTCCAATTTCCCTGGCCGGTATAAATATGAGTATTTCCCGTTATCTGAAAAGGGGAAAGATTGCAAGAGTCAAAAGCGGGTTTTATGTAATAGTTCCTCCTGAATACAAAAAATCCGGGATTTTACCTCCCTTCTGGTTTGCAGATGATTTGATGTCATATATTGATTCAGAATATTACGTGGGGCTGAGTAGCGCTGCGGCAATCTACGGAGCATCTCACCAACAGGCCCGGATTTTTCAGATTGTTTCAGCTAAGCAGGTAAAAGATATAAGGGTTAAAAACTTAAAAATAAATTTCATATCAAAAAATAAAATCGAGCCTGAAAAATATATTCGCAGTAAGAAGACCGAAACCGGAAAAGTAAAAATATCTTCTCCGGAACTTACCTGCTTTGACCTTGTCCGCTATATCTCTCAGTCCGGCGGTATTAACAGTGTGACTACTGTTCTGCAGGAACTTCATGAGGAAATTGAATGGAAGAAGCTTTTTGAACTTGCTGATTATTATAAGAAGGCAATTTATGTGCAGAGGTTGGGATACCTTTTTGAATACCTGGGATTTGCGGAATCTGCCGTACGGCTGAATGAGTGGCTTGAGGGAAAAAATTCTTACCCGGTATATTTAGTTCCGGATAAAAGAAGAAAAAGTTTGCGAATGGACAAAAAATGGAAAGTATTGATTAACAGGCAGGTGGAATCGGCGGTTCAATGACTTTGTCGTTTTTAAAAGGGGATTATTTATTTTGTTGTTTTATGAAAACAGCTAGAAAGTCCATAATTCTTTGTGCGCGGGCATTTCTAGTAGGTCCGGGTTCTAAATGACATAAAAGCGCTTCTTCAAAATTACCTGATTTGATCAGCTTCCTAAAATAATCTTTAAGAAAAGAAATCACATTTGTCGGGCCATTAAATAAAATATCGAGGTTTGCCTGGCCATCCAGGACAGTAATTATGTCTTCTATATCATAACTTGTCCTGAAATCATTATTCCCCCGGCTTTTGAAAGCTTCAATTTTAGAAGCTATAAAGTGGTGTAGAGTAAAAGCTGAGATTGTAGTTCCGCCGGATAGAGTTATTTTAATGGCATTTTCAATTCCTTCCGGGTACCATGGATTTGAAAATCCCAGAATTGACGGTTCGGTTGGCATTATATCAACGATTGTGCTTTTATAAATCCATCGGCAAATAGGGGCATCCTTTTTCGTATAGTGCCTAAAGCCTAATTCTTGCAATTTTTCTTCAAGTGTATAGTATTCTGTTCTGGTTGTTACCTCAATTATACAATCAATGTCTTTGGTCTGGCGAATTTCCTGAACAGCAGGATCATTTATATATAATGAAACTGCCGCGCCCCCGATAAAATAAACGTTATCTTTCAGAGATTTTAGGGCCTTTGCTACTTGCTCAATTTTTTTAGTATATACTGATTGAAAAACCATTTATTTAATTATCTTTCTTATCTCTTTTTCTGCAATAGTTGTTTCTCTGGCTTTGCCGGTTCTAAGGCAGTCGATAAGGGAAAGGAGCTCATAGAGTTTTGGGTCTTTTAATGCTGCCCTCGGCACAGAGACATACAATGGTTCTATTGAAATGCCGCGTACTTTGCCATATTCATATGGCCACACATACATGTCACTGTCAGCAGACTCAACAAATTCGGACATCGGTTTTGCAGAATGCGCAGTAGGTATTCCCCTGGAAATTGATCCCGGTACTACCGGAAAAGCATACTTAACGCCATGAAAGATAAATTCTTCTAATGACGATTTAATAGGTGTTTTACTTATTGGATTGTATAGCCCTGCGATATCGCATCTTTTTATAGCACTGTGGGTTTCAGATTTACTTAATTCGATGGATTCAGCCAAGCTTCCGATACTCCAGGGGTTTTTATCCAGGAGCAGGATTTTGACCATTACCAATATATCTTGAGGTTTTAGCTTACTATTCATAATTGTGCCGTTCTCAATTCGCAAACTGCGAACGCTTATATGAATAATAATAACAATCAAAAGAAAAGTCAACTTCCTTTTTGATTTTCTAAAAAATTAACATTTTGGCTTAGTAGTAAAACTTAACATTTATGTGTTGTAACAACAATTTCCTTTCCCGCTCTTGATTTTTTTATTATGAGAAAGTATTATAAACCAGAAATGAAAGAGCAAGAGATTAAATATTTTTCACAGATATCCGAAGCCATTGTTTCGGATAAGTATATCGAGGAGATTCTTAACCTTGTAGCGGCTATGACTGCCAAACTTATGGGTTCAAAAATCTGTTCAATAATGCTTCTTGATAAAGAGAAAAACGAGCTTTTTATCACCGCTACCCAGAGCCTCAGCCCCACCTACAGGAATAAGCCTAATATAAAGGTAGGGCAATCTGTAAGCGGGCGGGCGGTAAACGAGAAAAAGCCCGTTACGGTAATGGATGTAACGAGTGAAGCAAATTACATGTATCCGGAAATCGCAAAGCAGGAAGGGATTGTTTCTATGCTTGCGGTTCCGATGACCCTTAAAGGGGAGATAATCGGGGTTGTTAACAGCTATACCGAAACCGAACACGAATTCAGCGCGTCAGAAATAGATACTCTCCAGGCCGTTGCCAACCAGGCTGCTGTTGCTATAGAAAACACGAAACTGCGCAACGAAGTCCTTAAAACCAAGGAAGACCTTGAGAACAGAAAAAAAGTGGAAAAAGCAAAAGGGCTTCTTATGGAAAACCTCGGTATAAATGAAAAGCAGGCTTACGAGAAGATAAGAAAAAAGTCGATGGACTCGAGGAAAACAATGCCGGAAATAGCCGAGGCTATAATACTGGCACATGAATTGAGCAGTTGAATGCCGGCGCTGCCGAGCTTGACAAATTAAATATTTTTTATTAGCATTATTTTACAAGACAAAGAAGTCTTACCAGGCAAAGCCCGCCTTTGATTGTTTATTCCGGACAATGATGTCCTCTGTGTTAGGTTTGTGTTTTAATAAAACAGAGGATTAAATTAATTATGAAAACAAGGGGCCTTTACAGTCCTTCAAAAGAACATTCCAGCTGCGGTGTAGGATTCGCGGCTAATATAAACGGAAAACCTTCTCATTCAATTGTAGAAGACGGCCTTGATATGCTCAAAGGCCTTGTCCACAGGGGCGGGATGGGCAGTGACGGTGTCTCGGGTGACGGCGCCGGAATGATGACAGGAATTCCTAACAGATTTTTTTCCGGAGTTGTTGATTTCAAGCTTCCGGAAGAAGGCAAGTATGCCGTAGCTTTTCTTTTTCTCCCCCGGCAGGATAGCGAGCGGGAATTTGTAGTAAATGAATTTCTGAATATTACCCGCGGTGAAGGGGGCCGCATCCTCGGCCGCCGCGTTGTGCCGACCGATCCGGGATGCCTTGGAGAAGTAGCCCGGGAAAGTATGCCGGAGTTTATGCAGGTTTTTGTTGAGTTTCCCGGGACTGAAGGGGATGAACTTGAAAGAAAGTCCTATGTAACCAGGAAAAGTATTGAGAAAAAAATCCGTTCAAAAAGTATTCCTCCTGAAAAATTTTATATTGTCAGTTTTTCTTCCAGGACGATTGTTTACAAAGGTATGCTGGCCGGTTTGCAGACAGGACAGTTTTATCCTGACCTGAAGGAGAAAAGTTACGAAAGCTCCTTTACTGTAATACACCAGCGCTACAGCACCAATACATTCCCGTCCTGGCCTCTTTCACAGCCTTTCAGGCATATAGCCCATAATGGCGAGTTCAATACTATTAAGGGAAATACCAATTATATTCAGGCGCGTCAGGGTACATTCTCCTCATCTCTTTTCGGGGAAGATATAGAAAAGATAATTCCTGTTATAGAGAAGGGAAGCAGTGATTCGGCTGCCTTTGATAGCGTTTTTGAGCTCCTCTCAAAAAGCGGAAGGCCCCCGGAACACACTGCAATGATGATGATACCGGAGGCATTCGGGGACGCTTATCATATGAGCTCGGCCAGAAGGGGTTTCTATGAGTTTCATTCCTCTTTTCAGGAGCCGTGGGACGGTCCGGCTGCGGTTGTTTTTACCGACGGGGTCAAAGTGGGGGCTACGCTTGACCGTAACGGGCTGCGTCCGCTCCGGTATTTTATAACCTCAAAGGGTAAAATAGTAATAGCTTCAGAGACCGGGCTGGTTAAAGCTCCTGCTTCTGAAATAAAGGAAAAAGGGCGGCTCGGACCCGGAAAAATGATAATAGTTGATCTTGCCGCCGGCTTGATTAAAAAAGATGACGAGATAAAGTCGGATATCTCAAGGCGCCGGCCATACAGGAGATGGCTGAGCGAAAACAAGATAGAGCTTAAAGGCCTTCTTCAGCCTGCCGAAGCCCTGAATATGCCTGAAAAAGAAACAAAAATCCGGCAGAAACTTTTCGGGTATACCCTTGAAGATCTTAAAGATATTATGGCTCCAATGGCCGTCAACGGACAGGAGCCCGTGGGTTCTATGGGAGATGACGAGCAGCTTGCGGTGCTTTCAAACAGGCCCCATATCCTGTTCAGGTATTTCCGGCAGCTTTTCGCCCAGGTGACCAATCCTCCGATTGACCCGTACAGGGAAAGCCTTGTTATGTCTCTTATGAGTTTCATAGGAAGAGAGCATAACATACTGGATGAGACCCCCCTGCACTGCCGGCAGCTCAAGCTTGCCCATCCCGTTCTTACAAATGAGGATATAGAAAGGCTGCTTTACCGAAACGCGGGCGGATTGGGAGCCGGTAGAATAGATATTGTTTTTCCGGTTTCCCGGGGCACTTCCGGGCTGGAGGAAGCCCTGAAAAGTATATGTGACGAGGCAGAAAGAAAAGTAGACCAGGGGCACCAGATTTTGATACTCAGCGACCGGCAGGCGGACAGGGAGAGGGCTGCCGTCCCTTCCCTTCTTGCCGTCAGTGCGGTCAGCCGCCATCTTACCGATCAAGGTAAAAGGCATCTTGTCGGGCTTATATGCGAGACAGGGGAAGCAAGAGAAGTTTCCGATTTTGCCCTTCTGATTTCTTTCGGGGCCAGTGCGGTTAATCCCTATATTGCACTTGAAAGCCTCAAGATGCTTATAAGAGACGGCATACTGCCTTCAGAGATGAAAGAGGAAGACTGCCTCGATAATTACATAACAGCTGTCAAAAAGGGTTTACTAAAGATAATGTCCAAGATGGGAATTTCAACAATACGAAGTTACAAGTTTGCCCGTATTTTTGAAGCGGTTGGGTTGGGGCAGGAGCTTACGGAAAGATATTTTCCGGAGGTAGAATCCACTATCGGCGGCATTACTATAGAAGATATTGCCAGGGACTGCCTGAGGCGTCATGAAAACGCCATGGGTTCCGGCCTTGATAAGCCCCTTGAGTGCGGGGGAAGGTTCAGGTACAGGAAGAATTCCGACAAACATCTTCTTACTCCAGATGCGGCAGTCTCCTTCCGCCGCGCTGTCCGGGAGGGTGACAGGGACGAGTATATGAAGTTTGCTTCCCTGGTAGATTCCTCCGGATGTACACTGCGCAGCGCCATGGAGTTTAAAGAAAGAAATAGTATTTCAATTGATGAAGTTGAAGGAGAGGAGTCAATATTGAAGCGCTTCTATGCTTCGGCCATGTCATTCGGAAGTATTTCCAAAGAAGCTCATGAGGCTATAGCCGCTGCAATGAACAGCCTGGGATGCGCCAGTAACAGCGGTGAAGGAGGCGAGGACAAGAAAAGATTCGGAACGGAGAAAGTTTCTGCGGTTAAACAGGTTGCTTCGGGAAGGTTCGGGGTAGACATAGAATACCTGGTAAATGCCAGGGAACTTCAGATAAAGATGGCCCAGGGCGCAAAACCCGGCGAGGGCGGGCAGCTGCCGGGCCATAAAGTTGACAGTACTATAGCCGATGTAAGGAATTCCACTCCCGGAGTTATGCTTATATCGCCTCCGCCCCACCACGATATTTACTCCATAGAGGACCTGGCCCAGCTTATATACGACCTGAAATGCGCCAACAGGGGCGCCAGGGTTTCGGTAAAGCTTGTAAGCGAGTCGGGTGTGGGAACAATAGCCGCCGGTGTTGCCAAGGCCGGGGCGGATATGATTCTAATAAGCGGCAGCGATGGGGGAACGGGAGCTTCTCCTCTTTCCTCTATAAAGGGTGCAGGCACTCCCTGGGAAATAGGGCTTTCCGAGACCCGGCAGATCCTTCAGCTAAACGGTCTCAGGGATTGGGTGCGGCTGCAGACGGACGGCCAGCTCCGGACAGGTACCGACATAGTGAAAGCGGCGCTGCTGGGTGCCGAGGAGTTCGGGTTCGGCACGGTTGCTCTTATGACAATGGGATGCGTAATGGTCAGGCAGTGCCATTCCAATACGTGTCCGGTAGGAGTTGCAACCCAGGACGGCCGGCTCAGGAAAAAGTTTGACGGACGGAGCGAGTACCTTGTTAACTATATGAGGTTCCTTGCCTGGCATACCAGGCAGATAATGGCCTCGCTCGGATTCAGGAGTATAGATGAAATGGTCGGCCGTGCGGATATGCTCAGGGAGTCTCCGGAGGCTGTAAACAAAGGTGTTGATTTCTCAAAATTGCTGGTAGTTCCGGATTCCGGAACCGGAAGAATATATTCCGCCGGGAGCAGAAACGAAAAAAAAGAATCAAAGAGTCTAAACGGCCGTATTCTTAGCGTTGCGCGTATGGTCCTGGAAAAAGGCGGCAGTACGGAAATGACCTTTGATATTAATAACAGTGACCGGGCAACAGGCGCACCCCTGAGCGGAGAGATCGCCACTAAATACGGCCGCAGCGGCCTTAAAGACGATACGTTTAAGATACTGCTTAATGGAAGCGCCGGGCAGAGTTTCGGAGCGTTTCTGGCAGGGGGAGTGACACTTCTTCTTGAAGGCGAAGCGAACGACTACCTCGGCAAGGGGCTATCCGGAGGAAGGATAATTGTCCGTCCCGGAAAGGATCTTCTTAAGTCGGGTTTTGATCCGGCAGAGAATACAATAAGCGGTAATGTTAATCTTTTCGGAGCCGTTGCGGGAGAAGTTTTCATAAACGGAATAGCGGGTGAGCGTTTCGCTGTCAGAAACAGCGGCGCCGAAGCGGTGGTGGAAGGGGTAGGAGACCACGGGTGTGAATATATGACCGGCGGAACAGTTGTTGTTCTCGGGGATACAGGTGTTAATTTTGCCGCCGGCATGAGCGGCGGAATTGCCTATGTCTATGACAGCGGGGGGCTTTTTGATACAAGATGCAGCCTTGATATGGTTGACATAGAAAATATTGAACTTGACGAGGACATTGAAAAACTTCGCCTTCTCCTTGAAAAGCACTATAATTTCACCTCAAGTCCTAGGGCGAAGCATATACTTGATAACTTTTCCAGGGAGATTAACTTTTTCGTTAAAGTTTTCCCGCTTGATTACAAGAAGGCGCTCAAGCGAATGAGAGAAAAAGAGAAGAGAAGTTCGGAAAGAGAGATTGTTACCGAGGAGGTTTATCTATGAAGGTTCCCGGAGGCTTTCTTAAACATCCACGCAGGGTACGCTCAAGGCGCCCGGCAGAGGAAAGAGTAAAAGATTTCCGTGAAATAGATAAATTTCCTGCCGCCGGGCAGGCCTCTATTCAGGCCGACCGGTGCCTGGACTGCGGTATTCCGTTCTGTCACGGCCTGGGATGCCCTTTGGGAAACAGCATCCCGGATGTTAACGGGTTTGCCTCGCTGGGGAATATAGAGGAGGCCTGGAGAAGGCTGCAGGAAACAAATCCTATGCCGGAAATAACCGGAAGGATATGTCCTGCGCCCTGCGAAAAGGCCTGTACTCTTGCGCTTGGAAACGATGCGGTCTCAATAAGAGATATAGAACTTTTTGTCTCTGAAGAAGCTTTTAAGAGAGGCCTGGTAAAACCCGTTCGACCGAAGCGGGAGACAGGCAGAAAAGTTATTGTTATAGGTTCGGGGCCTGCGGGTCTTGCGGCGGCTTCCCGTCTCAGAAGAAAAGGGCATACGGTGACTGTAATGGAAAAAGCATTTCTTCCGGGAGGCATGCTTCGGTTCGGTATTCCTGATTTTAAACTTGATAAAAGTGTAGTTGACAGGCGGATAAAAATTTTTGAAGAGGAAGGCGTTGCCTTCAGAACCGGTTTCAGAGCAGGCGTTGATATGAAAGCTGAAAATATTTTAAAAAGCTGCGACGCCCTGCTTATAGCAACAGGCGCCCGCCAGCCGAGAGACCTTAATGTTGAAGGCAGGGAGCTTGAGGGAATATATTTCGCTATGGAATACCTTTGGGGTATGAACTCTTTCTGCGCGGGTATGCAGAGAGAGGATAAAATTATTTCGGCAAAAGGAAAAAATGTTCTGGTAATAGGGGGGGGAGATACAGGCAGTGATTGTGCCTGTTCTGCTATCCGGCAGGGTGCAAGGGATGTTCTGCAGGTGGAGATTATGCCTCCGCCGCCGCAGGATAAAGGCGGAATAAATCCCTCGTGGCCTGCAATGACCCCGGTTATGAAAAAATCTCCTTCCGACGAAGAAGGTGCCCGGCGTATGTGGTCGGTAGGCCTTGAAAAGTTTGAAGGAAAGGATGGCAGGGTAAAGAGCGCGCATCTGGCAGAGGTAAAGCAGTCTTCCGGCGGGTTTGAGAAAGTTCCCGGTTCTGAATTTGAAGTAGAGACGGAACTTGTAATTCTCGCAATGGGATTTCTGCATCTGCGCCATGATGCCCTGATTGGAGAACTCGGATTAAAACTTGACGGCAGAGGAAATATAGAGACCAGCCGCAGTTTTACTTCCCGGGAAGGTGTTTTTAGCGCCGGCGACGCTGCCCGCGGAGCATCTCTTGTGGTTTCAGCCCTTGAAGACGGCATATCGGCTGCAGAAGATATTGATGCTTACCTGTCCGGGGATAAAAAGGAGAGGAAATAAAATGGATAAGGAGAAAGAAAAATGAGAGTCAGGAAAACTAAAAAGGAAGATGTTTTCGAGGCAGTAAAAAAGAATAACGTAAAGTTTGTAAAGTTCTGGTTTACTGACATACTGGGACAGATAAAGTCATTCGCGGTTACGCCTTCCGAACTTGAGGCGGCCTTTGAAGACGGAATGGGATTTGACGGGTCTTCGATAGAGGGGTTTGCCAGGATATATGAGAGCGATCTTATCGCTATGCCGGATCCTTCCACTTTTACGCTTCTTCCCTGGAGAGAGGGTGAAAGTAAAGTGGCAAAGGTATTCTGCGACATACAGACTCCTGAAGGTGAGCCTTACATAGGATGTCCGCGTTATGTGCTTAAAAAGAACCTGGAAGATATGAAAAAAGCCGGGTTTGATACCTTCAATGTCGGGCCGGAGCTGGAGTATTTTTATTTCAAGAGCGATAAGGCTCCCGAGATTATGGACGAAGGCGGATACTTTGACCTTCTTCCTCTTGATCTCGGGCAGGACCTGCGCAGGGATACAATCCTCTCGCTTGAGAAAATGGGGATACCGGTAGAGTACTCGCATCACGAAGTGGCTCCCAGTCAGCATGAGATAGACCTGAAGTATGCCCCGGCCATAGAGATGGCCGATGATGTGATAAGCTACAAGGTTACCGTCAAGGCCATAGCGATGAACCACGGCGCCTACGCTTCTTTTATGCCCAAGCCGATAGCCGGAGTTAACGGAAGCGGAATGCATGTCCATATGTCGCTCTTTAAAGACGGCAAGAACGCTTTCTACAACGCCGATGGTGATTATCACCTGACAGACGAGGCCCGCAGTTTCATCGCCGGTATAATGAAACACTCCGGTGAGATATGCGCACTAACAAACCAGTGGGTGAACTCCTACAAGCGCCTTGTCCCCGGATATGAAGCTCCTGTTTACCTGGTATGGGGACAGAAAAACAGATCGGCGCTTGTGAGGGTGCCGCGTTACCAGCCCGGCAAGGAGAATGCCACCAGGATCGAGCTCAGGTTCCCCGATCCGGCCTGCAACCCCTACCTTGCCTTCAGCGTTATGCTGGCCGCCGGTCTTGAAGGGATAAAGAACAACTATCCTCTTGCCGATCCGGTAGAGTATGATGTTTTCGGCCTTAGCGAAGAAGAAAGGAAAGAGAAAGGGATAGAGACCCTCCCGGGAAGCCTTATAGAGGCCATACAGGTAGCGGAGAAATCCGAATTCCTGAAAAAAGCCCTTGGGGAGCATGTCTTTAACAGCTTCATAACAAACAAGAAAATTGAGTGGGACAGTTACAGGACACACGTCACCAATTATGAAGTTGATTCCTATCTGCCTATTCTGTAAGGCTGCATAGAGGCTGTTGCTGACGGGAGAAGGAGAATTTTACTGAGTTAAAGGTTAAATTAAAATGATAGCAGTTATAGATTATGGTTCTCAGTACACGATGCTCATTGCCAGGAAGGTCAAGGAACTGGGCGTCAAAAGCCGGGTCTTTCCGGCCGGAAGTAAAATAGACTGTTCAAATCAGAATATACAGGGAATTATACTTTCGGGTTCTCCTTCTTCCGTCAGTGAAAAAGGCAGCCTTATGCCCGATAAAAGCGTCTTTGAATCAGGCGCTGCGGTCCTGGGCATATGCTACGGCATGCAGGTTATTGTAAGCAGCTCGGGGGGAGTTGTCGGAAGAGGAAAAAAACGGGAGTACGGTAAAGGCGTTTTGAAAGTTAACGGAAAGAGTCTTCTTCTGGATGGACTTCCCGGTGAAAGCAGGGTTTGGATGAGTCATTATGACAGGGTTCTTGAAGTGCCTGAAGGGTTCAGCGTTACCGCTTCTACGGATGACCTTGAAACCGCTGTTATAGAGAACACCGATAAAAACATTTTCGGCGTGCAGTTTCATCCGGAAGTTACACATACCGAGTACGGAACCCGTCTTCTCTCCAACTTTGTTTTTAATATATGCCGGGCTGAAAAAGACTGGAACCTGGGAGACTGGATAGACGATACGGTTGAAGATATAAAAAGAAGGGTCGGAGACGGCAAGGTTATAATGGCCCTTTCAGGAGGGGTGGATTCAAGCGTGGTATGCGTTCTTCTTTCCAGGGCGCTGGAGAACAACCGGTTCTTTCCTTTTTTTGTTGATCACGGATTGATGCGGCAGAAGGATATTGAAAGGATAAAAAGGGTTTTTATCGAGGGGCTCTCAATCCCCGTGACCATACTTGATGAAAAGAAAAGGTTTTTCAGGAAACTCAAGGGAGTCAGTGACCCCGAGAAGAAAAGAAAGATTATAGGAAATGAGTTTATAAAGGCCTTTCTCAGAGCCTCAGGAAAAATAAAAGGAGCAACACATCTTGCCCAGGGGACGATATTTCCTGATATAATAGAATCGGCCAAATCAGGCAGTTCCGCTGCCAAGATCAAGTCCCATCATAATGTGGGCGGCCTTCCCGATAAACTCAAGCTAAAGCTTCTTGAACCTCTTAAAGAACTATATAAGGACGAGGTAAGGGAGATAGGGATTAAAATTGGACTTCCGCAGGAACTGATAAAACAGCACCCTTTTCCCGGTCCCGGACTCGGGGTCAGGATAATGGGCCCCGTTGACAGCAGGAAGGCTGAAATATTAAATAAAGCCGACGCTGTCCTTGACCAGGAGCTTAAAGAAAACGGCCTTTATTACGATATGTGGCAGGCATTCTGCGTATTTCTACCTGTAAGGACTGTCGGGGTAATGGGAGATGCGAGAACTTATGAAAACGTTGTTGCCCTGAGGTGCGTGAACTCGGTAGATGCAATGACCGCTTCATGGTCCGATATACCGCATAAAGTTCTTGAACGCATATCAACAAGAATTGTAAACGAGGTTGAAGGAATCAACAGGGTTGTTTTTGATGTAACCAATAAGCCGCCCGGGACAATAGAATGGGAATAGAGAAATAATGCGAGTAGCAGTTGAAGTTTACCGCAGGGGAAACTGCCTTGAGGGCCGGGAGCTTTCCCGGGAAATAGAAGAACTCGGTATAGAAGAAAAATACAGCGTATCGGTTTCTAAAATATATGTTATTGAGCTTGATGAAGATTCGGTTCCGGGAAATTCGGATGAAAGAATAAAAAGAATAGCCGGAGAAATACTCATAGATCCCGTTGTAGAGAAATATTCTGTAGGGATAAGGAGTATGGAGGGTGTCTCCGTTGAAGTCTACTTTAAAAAGGGCGTTCTTGATATAGCCGGGCGCCGCGCGGCAGAGGCGGCAGAACTGGCGGGTTTGGGAGAAGGCCTTATATCCGTTTCGTCGGGAGACAGGTATGTTATAAGCGGCTCTGTATGCGATATGGAAAAGTGCCGCTATATTTCAGAGAAGCTTTTCTACAATAAAGTAATTCAGCAGGCAACCTGCAGATGAACCTCAATATAACAGAAATGTCAGCCTGCCAGCTTAAAGATTTTTCCCGCAGGTATATCCTTTCCCTTACCCTTGAAGAGCTTCAAACTGTAAGAGACCACTTTAAAGAAAAAGGAAGGCAGCCTACCAGGCTGGAACTGGAATGCATAGCCCAGACCTGGAGCGAGCACTGCAATCATAAGACAATGACCGGCCGCGTAGAGTATACCGAAAACGGGAATACGAAAACCTACGGTAACCTTCTCAAGGAAACAGTATTCAAACCGCTGGAGAGTATGGATACCGGTCACTGCCTCAGCGTATTTAAGGACAATGCGGGGATTATAAAATTTACACCCGGCTGGGGGATAGCAATGAAAGCCGAAACCCACAACCATCCTTCTGCTATAGAACCCTATGGCGGCGCCGCTACCGGCGTTGGAGGAGTCATAAGGGATATACTCGGCGCGGGCCTTGGCGCAAAACCGGTTATGAATATTGACGTATTCTGTTTTGGTGATCTGGATACTCCGCACTCTGAAATACCGGAAGGGGTGCTTCACCCCAGGAGAGTTTTTCGTGGCGTCGTTAAAGGTGTCCGGGATTACTCAAACAGAATGGGGATACCTACTTCAAGCGGGGCCATAATTTTTGACGAAAAATACCTTTACAATCCCCTTGTTTACTGCGGAACAATAGGTGTAATACCCGAAAAGTGCGTAGATAAGCAGGTTGTTGAAGGAGATATAATTCTTGCGGTAGGGGGCAAGACGGGAAAGGACGGGCTTCACGGAGCAACCTTTTCTTCAGTCGGGCTGGACGGCTGCGCCGATTCGGGGTGTGTCCAGATAGGGGACCCTATAACTGAAAAACAGTTTGCCGATATACTGCTTAAACTCCGCGACGAAAACCTTTATAATGCCGTTACAGATTGCGGAGCCGGAGGGTTTTCTTCCGCTGTAGGGGAAATGGGCAGGGAGACCGGAGCTGTTGTCAACCTTGAGAAAGTTACGCTTAAACAAAAAGATATGGAGCCCTGGGAAATATTTCTTTCGGAGTCCCAGGAACGCATGGTACTAAGCGTGCCCGGGGAAAAAATTGAAAGAGTCCGATATCTTCTTGAGAGTGAAGATGTAGGGTTTGCTGAAATAGGAAAATTTGGCGGCGGAAAATTGAAGGTTTACTATGAAGATAAACTTGAGTGCGAACTTGATATGGATTTTCTCCACGGCGGTTACCCGCGCACTGTTCGGACCGCCTTATGGACAGATAAAGAGTCTGAAGATATTTTCGTAAAAGAAACAGGCCCTGCCGATGTATTGATGAAAATATTCTCTGATCCCAATAACGCCTCCAAGGAAAAAGTCATAAGGCAGTACGACCACGAGGTGCAGGGTTCTTCGGTAATAAGGCCTCTTGAAGGTATGGATCAGGATATGCCCCAGGACGGCTGTGTTATACGGCCTTTAAACGGCAGCAGCGCGGGAATAGCAGTCGGGCTTGGAATCAACCCTTTTTACGGTATTCAGGATCCCTTCCGTATGGCTGCAACTGTTGCGGAGGAGGCGGTCAGAAACGCCGTTTCCTGCGGAGGCGATATAAGGCGGGCGGGGCTTATGGATAATTTCTGCTGGGGTGACACGGAAGACCCCGAAATACTCGGCGAACTTGTAAGAGCCTGCCAGGGATGCGGGGATGCCAGCGGCATACTCAAAATACCGTTTATTTCAGGGAAAGACAGCCTCAATAATTTTTACTCAACTCCTTCCGCGGAAAAAATGAATATTCCCGGTACGCTCCTGGTCACTTGTGTAGCTCCGGTTGAAAATGTGGAGAAAGCCTGCCGGAGCAGTTTTACCGGGCCGGGAAACCTGATCTACCTTGCAGGTGAAACCCTCTGCGAGCTGGGTTATTCGGCACTCTCCAGGTCCGGTTTCTGCAGCGGAGGAGAAGTCCCTGCCCTGCGCAAGGAAATTTCACAGGGTGTTCTTGAGTTTATAAGGAAATGTATTGAGCGGGGTCTGTTAAGGAGCTGCCACGACTTGAGCGAGGGAGGTTTGGCTCTTGCATTCGCGGAGATGTGTTTTTCGGGAACGGGAGCGGAGATTGATATATCGGCGTTTGACCTTAAAGGGCGCTCCGGCTGCGGTGAGATGTGGGCAAAACTTTTTTCCGAGAGCAATTCCCGCTTTTTGATAGAAGTTTCTCCCGGAAACGCGGCTGAAGCCGAAGCCCTTGCGGATATCCCGCTGATAAGTATAGGAAGAACAACCGAAAACGGATTGCTGCAGGTATCGGATGGAGCTAAAACTGTTATCAAAAGCCCTGCGGACAGGTTTAAAAAGGTTTATACGGAAGCGTTAAAATGGTAAAGAAAGCAATTGTAATCAAAGCCCCGGGAACAAACAATGATTTTGAAACGGCCCGGGCCCTGGAAATGGCGGGAGCCCAGGCAAGTATTGTCCATATAAACAGGATAGCTGCCGGCCAGACACGGCTTGATGATTTCTCAATAATGGTAATACCCGGGGGTTTTTCTTATGGCGATGAACTCGGTGCGGGAAAAATGTTCTCCCTTTTTTTAAAACACAGGTTCAGGGAAGAATTCGAAAAGTTTATAAAAAAAGGAAAACTTGTCGCGGGTATATGCAACGGCTTTCAGGTTCTTGTAAAGGCAAATGTTTTTCCCGAACTATGCAGTCCGCAGAGCCTGACCCTCACTTCAAACGATTGCGGTACTTTCATTTGCAGGTGGGTGGAGCTTGAAGTTGATACCGGCAAATTCTGGTTCAAGGGCCTTGATTGCCGGATAAGTCTCCCCATAGCCCACGCTGAAGGAAAATTTACCGGCACGGGTGAGACTCTTGATGATATTTCAGAATGCGGCCTGGCCGCGTTGACTTACATTGAAAACCCTAATGGTTCGTATAAGAATATAGCGGGAATTGTTAACAGGCAGGGAAATGTGCTGGGAATGATGCCCCATCCTGAAAGGTATGTATTTAGTTACCAGTATCCCGGTTTTTTCAGAAGGCCCGAAGAAATCTGGGGAATTAAAATATACAGGAATATAGTGAAAAATGCGTAAAGAGTACTGCGGCATATTCGGCGTTTACGGACATAAGCTTGCCGGGCGCCTTACCCACCTGGGGCTTTTTTCTCTTCAGCACAGGGGTCAGGAAAGCGCCGGAATTGTAGTAGATAATAGCGGAGAGTTTCACTCCAGACGAGGAATGGGTCTTGTAAGCGAAGTCTTTACAGGCAAGGATATTGAAGCAATAGTAGGGTCAAATGCCATAGGACATGTCCGCTATTCTACTACCGGACATAGCTCTACGGAAAATATCCAGCCCATACTTGTGCGCCATAAGGATATACCTATTGCAATGGCCCATAACGGCACAATTTCCCGTTCCAAACAGATACGCAGGGAACTTGAAGACGACGGCGTTATTTTCACTACCGGCACCGACAGCGAGCTTATTCTTAAAATGTATGCCAGGGAAAAAGGTTCCAGAAAGAAAAGGCTTACCAGTGTGCTTAACCGGCTCAAGGGGGCTTTTTCTCTCCTGATACTATTTCCCGGGGAGCTCTATGCCGCTCGCGATTCTATGGGATTCAGGCCCCTTGCAATGGGAAGAAAAAACGGCGCAGTTCTTTTTTCATCCGAGAGCTGCGCCTTTGACATAGAGGCAGCTGATTATGAGAGGGAACTGGAGCCGGGAGAAATAGTAAAAGTCAGCAAGAACGGGATAGAAAGTTTTTTTCTGGAGAAGGCAGATCCCTGCCAGTGCATATTTGAGCTTATTTACTTTGCAAGGCCCGATTCTTATGTTTTCGGGCAGAGCGTTTATGAGGCCCGTCTTAATATGGGCAGGCAGCTTGCAATTGAATCCCCGGTGGATGCCGATATAGTTATGCCTATTCCTGATTCTGCCAATGTCCAGGCTCTGGGCTATGCCCGCCAGAGCGGAATACCCCTTGAGTTCGGACTCCTGAGAAACCATTACATAGGGCGGACTTTTATAGCCCCCCATCAGGAGATAAGGGACCTTGCTGTGAGGATCAAACATACCCCTATAAGAAAGGCGGTCAAGGACAAAAGAGTCATAATGGTAGATGATTCAATTGTCAGAGGGACAACTTCAAGGAAACTGGTAAGTATGATAAAAAAAGCCGGGGCCAGGGAGGTTCATATGCGCATATCCTCTCCTCCGATAACATCGTCCTGTTTTTACGGTATAGACACTCCTACGAGGAAAGAGTTGATAGCCGGCCGAAAAAATGTAGAATCTATAAGAAAATTTCTGGCCGTAAAGACTCTTCATTATCTTTCAATGGAGGGGCTGAAAAAATCCTGCCGCAAGGAGAAAGGAGAAGGGTATTGTCTGTCTTGTTTTAACGGAAAATACCCTTTGTGAATAATAAGGAGAAGAAACTATGGGAAGCGTAAAAGACCTGAGAGTAACGGAACCTGCTGAAAAAGGAAAGATGGGAAAAGGATATTTTACTTTCTCTGACAGGTATTCTGTATTTGACTGGGGAGAGATGCCCCAGCAGATAGACGGTAAAGGGGCGGCGCTCTGTATTGCAGGGGCTTATTTCTTTGAAAGGATGAAAGAAATGGGTATCCTGAATCACTGCCGCGGCCTGGTTGAAGACGGGGATACAAAAAACCTTTCAGACCTGAGCGGGCCGTCCAACGTTATGGATGTGGACCTTGTAAGGGTTATAAAACCTCCCTTTGAGGGGGGAAAATACGATTACTCTGCGTATAAGGGCGAAACCTGTAATTTTCTTATTCCGCTGGAGGTGATTTACCGTAATGCGTTGCCGGAAGGATCCAGTGTATTCTCAAGATTTAAGGACGGCAGTTTAAATCCTTCCGATATCGGTTTTGAAGAAGTCCCGCCGGCCGGTACGGTTCTTGAAAGTCCGCTTGTAGATGTATCGACCAAGCTTGAATCAAAAGACAGGTATATGGACTGGGAGGAGGCGCAGCAGATATCGGGGCTTTCGGATGATATGATAGAAAAAGTAAAA
>PWOI01000047.1 GCA_003557485.1 Elusimicrobiota bacterium
AATCCGCAACGCCTTTCAAAGCCAGAAGCCTTCTGGCAAGATTTTTTCCACTGTAAGGAAAACTGACATTAGGAATATATCTTCCGTAGCTGTCTTGGACTAACTGCGAGGGGCTTGAAGTTATACCGGAAAATGTATCCTCTATGAAATGAACAGCGGGATTTCCGCTTATTCTACCCCAGGCATCCCCAGATATTCCGGAAAATTCTCCCCCTCTCAGATACCCCTCGACTTTTGGGGTTTTGGAGACCAGAAAAAAAGTTTTATCAACCTTATTATTTACTTTTCTTTTAAAACCGTCTAAAAAAGAGCCGTATATTCCCACATCCACAAGCATAAGATTATTTCCCTCAGGAACCCCCACCGTTTCATTCAGGTAATACTGTAAAACATCAGGCGAGGAATTTCTTATAATAGAAGAATTTATATACGCGTATTTAAGATTTCCATCTCTTACAAAAGGGTATCTTTCCGGATATTTCTCAACCATAATCCTAGCCGTAAGATATGAAGAAAGGCCGTCCCTGGCTATAAACAGAACCGTAGTAGGATGACCCTTTTCAAGCTGTTTGTTTAAACCCTTCAATATATTGTCTGCAAAACCCGCCAGCATGGGAGCATATTTATCCATTGAAACCCTATACAGCTTCAACTCTGGAGCCCTTTCGCCCATTTTTTTAACCCCCTCTATCTGTTCAGGGCTATATCCCGCGTCTCCCAGAAAGCTTTCAAAGCTGCTAAGTAAACCTGAAGTGTCTGTATCCAGGTCCTGTTTTATTTCATGGGATGAAAAAAGAAGCCCCACAAAATCAAAGGTATGAAGTAAAAACTCCTGCAATATGTTAGGTACAAAAAATCTGTTCAGCAGAATATGGCCCTGCTCGTGGAAATCTACCGCAGAATGAAGGATATGTCCCGGCTCAAGGTGGTTAATCCAGCCGGACGGGATAGGTTCACCGGCTACATCCCGGCCGTAAAGAAGCGCCTTAGCCCCATTCCAGGCAGCAAACGAAACCCCTGCCGGGGCAACTGCAAGAGTCCACGGCGAAACAAATATGGCCGAAACAATACCCGCCGCAGCCAGGCCTGACCATAACGCCATCGTTGTGAGGGCCCCGGATACGGAAGATTCCTGTCTTCCGGTTTCTGCCGGCCCCCGGCTCTTGGCCTCTTCAAAAATTTGCTTTGCATCAATCTGGTTAGCGTCCTGAACTCTCCCCTGGCTGTAGGTAAATAAACCCGGCTCTTCATTGTTAACGCTGACAAGCAAATAGGCTTTGCCGTCACTCACCGCCGTATCAAGGCTTAATTCCAGCTCATTGCCTGTTGCTGCCTTGTAGCTTTTCTTATAGCTCTCTATCAGTAATTCCGACTGCCGGGCAAACTCCTCCGCGCCGGGGCAACTATCCTGAAGGACGGCAAGCTGCACTACTATTGCGGGAGGAACCCTGTTTTCAAGCAGATACTGCCCGAAAGCCGTACTGACCGCAAGGCGCTCGTCTATCAGCTCATTGTAGTCCAGTATGTTATCTCCCCTCAAAAAACTGTAGTACCTTTCTATAACTTCTGATGTATGCGAGGTCACCCGGGGCAGAACAAGGCTGTAGGATATCCCTTTCTCCCTTAACAGCTCCGCTATCCCGTCGCTGTGGAATCCTCCCGCAACCATAACCGAGACCTTCCCGTTTTCAGGGGCCCGGGAGGCGAAATTCTCCACAAAGTATATGTCCCTCTCTTTGGCTCCCTCGTAAAACTGCCTCATCTCATCAACATACGGCGCAAGCGCCCTCAATAGCGAGTCTATACTCCTCATCCTGTCTCCGTAAACAGGCACAAGCCTACGGTACGCACCGCTGAACTCACCGGTTCCCCCGAGAAACTCTTCAAGCTCCTCACGGGTCACCTGGTTCAGTAAAAACTTAACCAGAAGCTGGCTGTAATCGGCTACAACAAGAAGGTCCCTCTCCCTGTCGCTTCGGGCAAGAGATGCGGATACGGCATCTATTACCTTTTTCTCCTCCTGCACAACACTGTAGGTGTTTATCTGCTGCATTGCCTGCATGGCTTCTATGTAATCGCGCAGGTTTGAATAGCTGCGAGAGGAATATATCTCCCTTATAAGCTTGCTGTAGACAGGCCCGGGGGAGCGGAATATGTCCCTGAAACGCCCGAAGACTCCCTCGCCGGAAGGCATAACGCTTTCTATAAGCCGCTCGTACTCTCTCTGGACCCTGTTTTCGTTTATCCCGGCTGCCTTCTCCGAGACCCTCATATACCCGGCATATTCCGCCGATATATCTGATATGGATATCCCCGCCCGGCCGGCCCACTGCCTAAGGTAGCCGTGAAACCTCTCGGCGCTTAACTCGCCGCGCCGGTAAAGAAAATACTGGCTCCGGAAACGCCTTAAATCAGAAGAGTATTCCCTCCCCTCAAGGTCCCTTACAAGCCTGCTTAAATCCTCAAGAAGCTTTACCGTCTCAGGCCTGCGGTTAAGCGACGACAAAAGAAGCTCAAGGTCCCTATCGTAAAGCTCCTCGTTCTCTATTCCCAGTAAAACCGGCTCCGGGCCGTTCATCACGCTGTAGCCCTCGGGACCCCTGACAAGCCCCTGCCTCATAAAATAGTCAAGCACACGCTCCTTTACTCTCTCATCGGGTATTGTTGACATTATGGATGTGTCTATTATCTTTCCGGCCGGGTCGCCCTCAAGCCCTATAGCCTCTATACCGGCGGTAGTATCTATGGACTCTATTATGTGCTTTATGTTCTTCTGCACCTCGTAGTTGACGTGCAGGTCTTTTATCAGGACAAGGCGCGGGCCGGTCCCTCGGGGGTCGTACTCCTCAACCACCTGTCCCAGCGATACAGGTATGTCCAGAACCGCAACCGCAACCGGAGGAGAGAGGTACTGCGCGTAGGCATAGTCGTTTATTACAGAAGTGAAGACCATTCCCGCCGTTATCACCCAGCAGATTATTTTTGTGTATATACTTGATGCAAACTTCATAATGACGGGCCGCCTTGATAGGCAATAAAAAAACCCGCGTTATCTGATGATTTAAACGCGGGTTTAAGAAAACCTCTATAACCGTAAACAGGGTCTATGTCAAACCTCTCCGAAAGATTTCTTATGATCTTCTGAAAGGGAGACAGGAACTCTAAAAACCAGCTCCTGTAATAACAGAGGCGGCTCTCGCCCCCGGAAGGTTCTGCCCGGAAAGTTCTCTTTGAATCCGAAAACCCCGCAACGGCAAAAAAGAATGCCCAGATAACAATAACAAGAAAAGAACTGCCGGACGAAGAGACAATCCCCGAAAGAAAAAGAAGATCCTCAACCGGACGGCGGCTATCGGATTCTGCGCCGGGATCATCCTGCTCCATACCGGTGGAGGCCCTGTTTATATCTATCTCAGCAGAGGAGACCGCCAGGGATTCCATAAGGGTGCCGTAAAAACTGCCCGCCCCTTCACTGACCTGGAAGAACCCGGCAAGAAAAGTAAAGATAAATACTGCCGCAAGCAGCACTGCCAAACCATTTCTGTTTTTGCTTTTTTTATACATTTTATTCAGCTTTCCTTACTATTAGAATACGGTTTCGATATAAAATATATGTGAAATCATTATGAAATATATATGAAACCTATTTAACCTTACCTCTGATAGTGGTTTGCCTCAAAAACCATAAACCGTCTTCTAAGGGCTGCAACTTCTTCCAAATCAGGTTTCCTCTCATCCGCAATATTCAAACCTATAGTTGCCACCGCCATCCCGTGTGAATACAGCTCCACTGTGAGGTCTTTTTCTATCCAGCGCCCTATGAGCCTGCCTTTCTCATAGTAGAACTTTTCTTCCACCTTTCCCTCATAGGTTACATAAGCGGGACGCCCGTGGTTGTACCAGGTTATCATATCCGTTTCCAATTCCCTGCTGTAAACAAGGCGGCTGCCGACCCATTTAAACTCCGTGACAATATTTCCCGCCATATCAACTGAATATAATTGCCTGCCGTCCTCATAAAAAGTAATTATTTCACTCTCCTCGTTCTTAACAGATTTAAGGGCAGTAAAACCCCGGTCATTTTTCCCGTAATTGTAGGTTGCAATAAGGCGGCCGTACCTGTTATATGTTTCGGACATCTGCCCGTCTTTATTGAAATAGGTAACATTACTGTAAGCGTCAGTCCTGCTCAACAGACGACCGGTATCGTCATCATATGAATACCTGGCTACTTCGTTTCCTTCAAAATCCAGTTCCTTGACTGCCCTACCCCGCTCGTCATGGACAGTTCTTGACATTGTAAGCTCATCCACTGTTAAAGTCGCTATCTTGCCGTACTCGTTATACTCAACGCTTCTGACAAGGTTGTTTTCTGTATCGTACTCGGCTACAAGTTTCCCCCCGTAGCCGTACTCTTCGTAGGCGAGAGTCTCCTGCCGTTCGTTCTCAACTCTGACCCGGCTGGTACCGGCTTCCCTGACCCATCTTTTCTCTATTTCACCGTCCTCGCCCCTGTGGTGCTCGCGCCTGCCCCCTATACTGAAAGTCATCTCTCCGGCAGTATCTATATTAACCATAACTTCCCCCCGGGAGGTGGTAAGCATAACGTTACCGGACTTATCCCTTACAACAAGGGGACGGCCGGGAGTTATCTCAACAAGACTCTCGGACCTCTGGAAAACAGACTCGTCCATCCTGTATATGCTTGAAGGGTAAAATGAGTAGGGGTCGCCGGCTTCTGCGCCGGCGCATATAAAAACAGTTATAATCGTGATAAGCAGAACAATCTTCTTCATATTTTTCCCCTATATATCTTCTTCGTCTGATTATAGAGTACTGTATAAAAATGAAATATATTGGAAAGCTATGTGAAAGGAGTGTGAAACGAACTAAGAGCAAGAAATACTATAAAAAAAGCGCCCGGCAGAAACCGGGCACCTTAAAGAAACAGTGTTAAACTGAATTCAGTTTTTACCTTCGTACAATACCACTTACCCTTACAACCCTGAGTGAATCCAAACCGTACTGGCGGGTACTGAACGGGACCCCGTGTATGATTACTTCTTCGCCTTCAAACTCCCTGCGAAGAATATTTGTAGCATCCCCGAATAAGAGTATACGCTCCCCGCTGTTAAGTTCCATTATAACATGTACCGGTTTTTCAACGTGGACGGGCAGATGCTCCGAACCCTCAACAGGCAAGAGGAGAATCCTGCCGGTAAACACCTCCCGTTCTACCCGTTCAACGGAAGGGGCATCAACTTCATCCCCGTCCCTGCCGCACCCGGGACCCGCAAAAAAGAACCCTAAAACAACTGCACACATTAAAAAACTTTTTATTTTCACTTTAAAATCTCCCTTTACTTCCGTATCTGCCAGTTTCTGATTAATATTATACTAAGAAAAACCCCGGGTTCAAGCCAAGCCTGAACCCGGGGTCTGTTTTCTCTAAGCCTCCGCTCAGTTTCTTATACTTCCTCTATTAGGGTCAGTTCCTCTACTTC
>PWOI01000163.1 GCA_003557485.1 Elusimicrobiota bacterium
AATTATTCTGTGGGAATAGTTGGAGCTCTCGATAGTCCCCATAACATTTCACTATTAATAAGTTTTTAGTTTGCTTTCAGGGCGGTATTTTTAAGGTGACCAAAGTCACAGACATTTTTTTGTGAATGTGCTACTGTTTAGACAAAAGAAGAAATAGAATTTATAGAGGAGGATTTCCGATGAACAAAAATATTAATGGCAGATTGCTTCTTCTACTGCTTTTCTTCCCAATTATATTATCCTTGCCCCTGAGGGCTGATTACGCAAAGGTCAACATAAACGGGGGAGAGATGCATCACATAGCCATAGCGCCCGGAAACCCCCGGCGGGTTTATGCGGCAAGCGGGAACGTGAATCTATGGCTAAGCGATGACTGGGGGGAAACGTGGAGCGAGACAAACTTAAGACAGCAGGTTAACGGCGGCGCCGAACAGATTGTTGTTGATCCCGCAAACGAAAATGTAATACTGGCCAATGTAAGCTCTAGCGGCAACCTTTACTGGTCCGAAGATTCGGGTAATACCTGGATCTCTATAGATTTTGTTTATAATTATGAGATAGGCCTTATGGATATGGCATTCTGTCCCGCCCATCCCGGGGTAGTATACTTTGCTGGCAATAATATGACAGCGTCTCCCGCCACCACCGGGGAAATCTGGAAATCAGAAGATTCAGGTAAAAACTGGGAAAAAACCGATTTTGACAGCGGGGGCAACCCGCTTACATCAATGGCAGTTGATATAAACGGTGTTATCTATGTAGGCTACAAGGTTGGAGATATGGAAAAATACACCTGCATGGATGGAGATTCCGCAGGGGGGATACGGGTCAGCACCGACTCGGGGGAAACCTGGTCTGAACTATCCTATCCCGAACATACACGAGGTTTCGGGACAGATTTTTATCCGCTCAATATCCATGCCTCAAGCACTACTGTCGCTTTTGCCGGAGGGGGCAACATATGGGTCAGCACCGGACCCGGCGCGGAGTTTGCCCATATTTTTGATGATGATATTGAGCAGTCGCTTGGTATGGAATGGCGATCACTCATGGCTTTTGCAATAAGCCCGGACGGGAGAAAAATTTTCTATCCTTTCCTTCACGACGGGCCAGACATATTTGTAGCCGAATACAACGGAACATGGAGCACAGGGACCAAGCGTTCAAGAGGCGGCGCGGAAAATGACCTGGACTCTGAGAAAGTTGCTATTTTCGGCGCCGATATATATATAGACCCTGATGACCCGAATATTATGTACCTCACCGAAACTCTTGAATACGGGGTATTCAAGACTATCGACGGGGGAGTAAACTGGAATATATCAAACGAAGGAATAAATGCCCTTATAGTTGAGAGCGGCGTTAAATGCCCTTTAGAAGGAAATATTTATATCCTGGGCCCTTCAAGCGTCTACAGGAGCGAGGATGACGGTGAGAGCTGGGAAAGAGTTTACGGATACGGGCACGAACATATGGACGACGATTCGCCTGTGGGTTTCATGCGGGGGAAGATAGAGGTAAATGCTGACGGGGTGATAGTTGCTGCCGGAGAAGGGAAAATAGTAAGAAGCGCTGACGGGGGTAATGAAAATAGTTGGGCCGGCGCGCAGGACGTTTCTTTTACTCCCGGAGGGATAGTCTTTAATCCGGAGGATCCTGATATCGGCTACGCGGTTTTTTACGTTAACGGTTCCACGCAAGCGACCACCGAGAACTACCTTTACAAAACAACTGATGCCGGAGCGAACTGGACGGCAGTTGAGGCTTTCTCTACAATGTCGGTTCATTCAATAGCAATCAGCCCGGCAGACCCTTCTATCCTTTACTTAGGGATCGGGGAGAATAAGGGGTGGATAGAAGATAAGGAAATTTTATCTATTCCGGGCGGGATGGTTAAAATAACCGATACAGAGTTGGATGAGGCAAACCCCGAACTGGAAATAGAAACAATCGGGCTTGAAGATACAATTCCCTACAGAATTGCGGTTGATACAGTCAATCCTAATATTATTTACGCTGCCTGTATTGAAGATATGACAAGTCCGGTCTACGATGGCCCCCTCTATGTTTCCCGCAACGGTGGAGAAGAATGGACAAGGATGTATGATGATGAAATATATACCAGGTCGGGAGGGATGAGTGATATTAAATTCTCATATCCGGGAATAATATACTCCTGCTCGGAAGGCGTTTTCACGGTTATGAATGTGGGCCTTTCAAGCGAAACCCATAAGATGATAATTCCCGGTGAGGAAGTCGGGGTGGTAAGGAGCCTTACTATCGGGTCGCTTTACGCCGGCGCCAGTACGGGATTATGGAGGTTTATAGGTGACTTATACGATATAATCTCTGACCCTGATCCGGATACTACCGATGAGGAAGATGAGGATGTAGACGAAAGAGTGCTGATTGAACCCCTTTCCCCGAATGAAGGAACTATACAGGTCCAGGGAGGCGCAGGAGGCTATGTCAATCCGGACCGCGGTGAATCAGCAAGGATATATTTTAAACCTTCCAGAGCCGGCAGGGTGACAGTAAGTGTTTATACGGCAAGGGGTCAGCTTGTCTGGGAAGACTCCAAAAGGGTTTCTGGAGACGGTGCAGACCACTTTGAGTGGGCCTGCCGCAATGCGCAGAATAATATAGTTGCTTCGGGAATATATATAGTACACGTAAAAGGGCCCGGTTTAGATAAAAGAGAAAGAATAGCAATAGTAAAATAAAGCGGAGGATAAAATGAAAAAATCATTAAAAGCTTCTTTGTCGGCAGTAATTTTATTTATATGTACTCTGCCTGCAATCAGTGGAATCGCTGAAATTACCGCCTTTAAGGGATCTGTCAGTTTTATAAGGCCGGGAGAAATCCAATGGAGTGAAGCAGCCCGTAACCTGCAGCTTAACGCCGGAGACAGGATTCGCACAGGTTCTGATTCTTCAGCAGAACTTTCTTTCACTGCGGGCCACACCGCTTCTTTAGGGCCCTCCAGCAATATGATGATAAAAGAATCCAGCGAGGATTCTACCAATATTGATCTTTTTACCGGGGATCTTCTTTCCCGCGTAGGACGATTAAACCCCGGACAGACTTATGAAGTGACTACGCCGCAAGCGGTATGCGCGGTTCGGGGTACGGAGTTTTCTGTATTTGCAGATGAGAACCAGACAAGAGTGGAGGTTCTTTCCGGTATAGTGGAAGCCAGGGAAATTATAACCGGGCTTAAGGTTGATATCGGCGCAGGGCATTATACCCGTGTTGCTCCCGGCAGGCAGCCATCAACCCCGCGAGAGATTTCTACCCTTTCAGTGCCTGAAGAGACCCGTCCCGCAACGCCTCCCGGACTAAGGCAGGCCGCCAGGAGAGAAATGTTCAATGAAATATCCCGTGCAGCGGTACTGGCCCGTGCGGCGCAGGAGATGAAACAGGCTGAATACGAAAACCGAAAAGTTATGGTCGATGCACACGGTAACAGGGTACGGCTTGAGGAGTATATAGTACGGCCGCAGAGCTCAAATACTGATTTCAAGTATGTAGTGCTTAACCACCGCGATGAAAGGCTGGATTTCGGAAAGATACACTTCTTCTTCAGCGCCGCGCTGCCTGAAGACCTGACACTTGTCACCGGCAGCATGTTCAGGAGCAGGACAAAGCCGGATATCATACTTACGGAGCTGGTTTCTGTTATATCAAATACCAGGGACAGGGTTAACGAGGATGCAAGCGGCGGAGATATGGTCCAGGATAAACACGGGATATGGCACCATTATTTCGCTGAAGAAAAATTTATAATAAAAGGAGAAGGCAGGAAATCTCTTACACTCTGGACGCGGGATATTACGCTTCCCGGCGGAAGCAAATATGAAGATATTGGGGATAACACAACTATCAATTATCTTGAAGGCTCCAAACCCGATACCATTTTTGAAATGCCGTCGGGAGCCGACCTCCTTCATACCAGGATTAAGGATACATATGCTGACGGGACCTGGATAAGAGTTGATGACTATATAATAGATGATGAAGGCGAAATCCTGAGTATCAGCGACTTAAGAAACAGGCTTGAGCTTAACGCCCAGAGGAGATACGAAAGCTCTGAATTCGGAGGCAGGAATATTAACCTTGTTCTCTCTACAAAACTCCTCTTTGACGCCGGAATACTCGAGTAAAAATGGGGTGGTTTGGTCTGTGGGGGTTTTTGAAAGGAGTTTTTATGCCAGATACAGATAAAACAAAAAAGTTCATTTTATCCTTATTAGTATTGATTTTGTTTTGCCCGTTAGTTGCCGGTGCAGCGCAAACAACATATGTTGCCGATCTAACTGTCCGGGGAGGACAATATTTCCTTGACGGGAAATCCTCGTCGTTTGGATGGAATTCTTCTCTTTATTTTGCTCCGGTAGTAAATTTTTCAGGGGGTGATATACTAATTCCCGTTTTTAATATGAATTACCGGGGAACAAGGGATGTAAGAGAGCTTGTGGGAGGAGACACCTTAGTAAGGCAAACGATGGATTACGGACTCTATACTAAATACACAAGAAATTACGGGAAAACGGATCTTTCTCTGCGTTTTGCCGCAAACCAGTCACTCATAAATGAAACCAAAGATGAATCCTGGGGGTCAGGTCTTTTCGATTATTTTACACTTATGGGAGGCGCCGAGTTTGCAAGAGGATTGGGTATCCATCAAGCTGTTTTATCGGCTGATTACTATTCTACTTCCTTTTCCAATTATGCCAGCCTGGTCTCAGAGATTGATGGGGACGAGTTCGGCCAGGCTCTTGATGATTCTGATTTATACGCTGAGATATCAGAAAATGCCGGAGAAAATGTTCTTGATTTCCGGGGTGCAGCTATTGGCGCGGCTCTTATATCAGAATACGGAAGAACAATGCTTAATTACGGGTGGCGCATTGATCTAAGGAATTATCCCGACCAGTACCTTGTTAAAAGTGATGGATCTTTTTCTTCTTCCAAAAGAAAGGATACAGTAAACACTGTTACTTTCTCCATAAACCGTCCTGTAAAACGAACAATGCTTGGAGCCGATACAGAACTAATGTTTTTTTCTTCCAACCAAAACTCCTTTGACGCTCCGGCAACAAAATTTCTTGAGGATTTTCACTCTTACACCTCCTGGAGGTTTTCTCCGGTTGCTGTTATATACCTTGGAAGAAGATTTTCACAGCTCAGTTTGCGCGGGTTTGTGGGAGCAACTTATTACAGTTCAAGGTTGGCCAGAAATAAAAAGGGGGGAATACCTTGATGATAAGGTTATTAAATCGGATGTTGGTATGAATATGTCTTATCTGTATCCTTTAAGAGAATCTCTTTCTCTTTCAATCAGCGCGGGCGCACTCAAAGCTTCATCCAACACTAAATATGAGGGAAATTATAAATATAATTATGTTACGATGAATTATTTCACCGGAATAAACTGGAGTTATTGAGGGATTAAAAAGAAGAGTTTTTTTCAGCTGCCTATTTTTTCCGCAAATTCCAGTACAGCGTCTGCAAATGCCTCCGCAGCAGGGCCTGAACCGTTATAGAGCCGGACTGCGGTCCTGGGGTTCCTATTGAACCCGTTTTCCGACAGGTACCATGCAAAGAAAGCAATGGCGTCAGGCATACTGAAAGGGTCAAACACTCCATCGCCGTCAAGGTCCAGTTTTTCTTCCAGTCCGTCCTTGGTTATTCGCGTAAACCACATAGGCATAAGCTGACAGTATCCTACCGCCCCCATAAAACTGGAAGGGGAATAAGCGTCTATTTTTATCAGGGGATTTTCAACGCCGTCTATGAGGCCTCTTATGTTGCGGAGAGCAAAATTTTCGTGGGTAGGAATCTGCAGATATACTGAATAAAGTGAGTTAAAAACGCTGTGGCGGGGATTAAGCTGTCCCCAGCTGTATTCTATGCCTGCAAGCGCTGATATAACAGGTATTGCGTCTGGCGGCAGGTTGAAGCGGTTTACTGCTTTCTTAAGGTAGAATTCGTAGTCTCTGATAAATCTTTTCGCCTGCATTTCGCCCCAGGGAGTAAAGAGCCCGAAAGAGGGACTCCTGTAAAAATCAGTAGTAATTTGATCGTAGTTGCTTTTTCTCTGGGCTACTTCATAGACTTCAAACCTGGAATCCTCAAAGAAACGACTCAGCGTTTCGGTTTCGATTTTGCTTTCAAGGGTATGGCGGCTTCGCGGATAAGTTTCTTCGGGAGCCTTTCTGCTGCTCAGACAACCCGCGGCAAACGCCAGGAAAAGGATAAGAACAATTTGTTTTTTTGGAATTCCGTTTTTCATTTTACTGTAATAATATTAACTGAGATAGAATCTATTTTCAACAATTAACTCAAATTTGAATTTTTCTTCATATATTAGTAGTATTTATAGAAGTTGCGCCGGTTAGGAACAGTTAAAACCCCGTAATACAAAAAAATGTTGAAATTTATACTTAATAAAATATTCGGAGACCCTTCTTCCAGGGAATGTAAACGCCTTATACCGCTGGTGGATCAGGTAAACGCGCTTGAGGATGAAATAAGAAAACTTTCCGACGAAGAAATAGAGTCCAAAAGACAGGAATTCATAAAACGCCACAAGGAGGGCGAATCCCTTCTGGACCTGAGGCCCGAGGCCTTTGCGGTTGCAAGAGAAGCCTGCCGCAGAAATGTCGGCATGCGCCACTTCGATGTTCAGCTTATAGGGGGTTCTGTACTTTTTGACGGCAAAATAGCAGAAATGTCCACAGGTGAGGGAAAAACACTTGTAGCGGTGCTGCCGGTTTACCTTCAGTCTATTGCCGAGTCAAACATTTTCGTTGTTACGGTAAACGACTACCTTGCAATGAGAGACGCCGAATGGATGGGGCCCGCATACAGGGCGCTCGGGCTGTCAGTAGGTTTTGTACAGAGCGGCATGGAACTTGAAGACAGAAAAAACGCCTACAAGTCAGATGTCATATATATAACAAACAACGAAGCGGGGTTTGATTACCTTAGGGACAATATGGCTGTCAGTCCTCACGAACAGGTTCAGGGATCCCTGGATTTTGCAATTATAGACGAAGTCGATAGCGTACTTATCGACGAAGCCCGGACCCCCCTTATTATTTCCGGGCCTGCAGGGGAATCATCCGACAAGTACCGCAAAGTCAACACCATAATTCCTCGCCTTGATACAAAGTACCTGACTGAAGAAGAAGAAGTCGATATAAAAAAGAAATTCGAGAGTGAAGGAAAAAAAGGTGATTACCGGGATGAACTCGAAAAGAAACACGATGCTATTGCTGACGAAAAAAGAAAAAACTTCTACCTTACGGAAAAGGGGATGAAAAAATGCGAGGAACTTCTTTCCGTAAACCTTTTTGATGATATAGAAGGGGAATGGGTACACCATATAAATCAGGCCGGAAGAGCGCACCACTTCTTTAAAATAGACGTTAACTATGTAATAAAAGAAGGGGAAGTTGTCATAGTTGATGAGTTTACCGGACGCCTTATGCCGGGCCGCAGGTGGTCCGAAGGGCTTCACCAGGCTGTTGAAGCAAAAGAAGGAATAAAACCGCGCAGGGAGAGCCAGACTTACGCAACCATAACCTTCCAGAACTTTTTTAACCTTTTTGACAAACTGGCCGGTATGACCGGAACAGCTCTTACAGAAGAGAACGAGTTTAATTCAATCTACAGTCTTCCGGTAGTAGAGATTCCTACAAATAAAAATCTTCAAAGAGAGAAGCATCCCGACGCTGTCTACCGCAATGAAAAGGAAAAGTTTGCCGCTGTTGTTCAGGAAATAGAAGAATTCAATAGCGCCGGACGTCCCGTACTTGTCGGAAGCCGCTCCATAGAAGTCAGCGAGCGCCTTTCCGGAATGCTTCAGAGAAGAGGAATAAAACACAATGTCCTCAATGCCAAACAGCATTTGCGCGAAGCCGAAATAGTTGCGCAGGCCGGAAGAAAAAACGCCGTTACAATATCAACAAATATGGCCGGAAGAGGAACTGACATAATACTCGGCGGAAACCCGGAATACCTTGCAAGGGAAGAAATGGCCAGGAACGACTGGGACCACGAACTTATAGTAAGGGGCTCGGAAAAATCTCCGCCTAAAAATGAAGAAGAAAAGAAAGCCAAAGAAACTTTCAAAAAATACTATGAAAAGTTTAAGGTAAAGACCGATGCCGAACACGACGAAGTTATTGAGCTAGGGGGCCTTCATGTAGTCGGAACAGAAAGGCATGAATCCCGGAGAATTGATAACCAGCTAAGGGGCAGGGCTGGCCGTCAGGGCGACCCGGGCTCATCCAGGTTCTTTGTCGCCCTTGAAGACGAACTTATGCGGCTTTTCGGGGGAGACAGGATTATGGCCGTAATGGATAAAATGGGAGGTATGCAGGAAGGGGAAAGGATAGAACATCCACTCATATCAAACTCAATTTCCAGGGCCCAGAAGAGAGTCGAAGCAATGAACTTTGACATAAGAAAACAGCTCCTTGACTATGACAATGTTATGGACAAACAGCGGCGCTCCATATATTCCCACCGCAACAGTATTCTTCACGGAGAAGACATTGAAGATGAAATACTCGGCTTTATAGACGATTACGTTGACCTGGTGCTTGAAGAAAACATAGATCCCAAGGCCCATCCTGAGGAATGGGATATAAAAGCCCTTTCACAGGAACTTTTCAGTTCCCTTGGCCTTGATCTCAAGCTTGATATAGACCAATTTATGACATCGGGACATGACGGGCTTAGAAAACATCTTGAAGAGGAAATAAAAAACCATTACCGTAAGAGAAAAGAAACCATAGGCCAGGAAGAATTTTCCAACATGGAAAGGTTTGTGCTTCTGCGGATAATGGATTCCAGATGGAAAGATCACCTTTACGAGCTGGACCAACTCAAAAGCGGAATCTCATACCGCGCCTATGGCCAGAAAGATCCTCTTGTGGAATATAAAAAAGAGTCTTTTATGGCGTTTGCCCAGCTGATGGATAACATTAAAAGGGAATCTCTCACTTATATATTCCGCGCTTCAAGCAATATCCAGCACCAGCGGGTCCAAAGAGCGGCAGCTTCTGTACAGGCCCGAAAACCCGAGGCGCGTATTCCGGAAGAACACCTTCAGGCGGCACGGCGACAGCAAGTCGCCGGCAGGTCAGCCGGAGAAAAAAAGGTACAGCAGAGAGTTGTAGACGAAAAAGTGGGTCGAAACGACCCCTGTCCCTGCGGTTCCGGTAGAAAACACAAACACTGCTGCGGCAGATAAAAAAGTTGCTTCCCGTTCTATCAGGATTTCTATATGCTTTCCTGTTCCCCAAATTTGATCTCTATCTCCTTTTCCCGGTAGCTCTCCTTCCCCTGATACTTTTTTCCATCAAAAGCCGGCTTCCCCGAAAAAGTATTTTCTGGCATTCAACTCTGGCAGGCGCAGTCTGTCATGCAGTTATGCTATATTGGCTCCATTCCGTAATGGTATGGAACGGGGTCCCATACGCGGTTGCAGTCCTTGCGCTGCTTTTATTCTCAATCTATCTGGGACTCTACTGGGGACTATTTGCTATTGCTGTAAACCGCTACCGCCTTTCCCCGGCAAAAACCCTTATTTTCCTGATACCGGCTTTCTGGGTAATTCTTGAATTTATCAGAGCCTATCTTTTCACCGGTTTTCCCTGGCTGCCGGCAGGGGCCTCGCTGTGGCGGATGCCTCTTTTTCTGGTTCCCGCGCAAATTGCAGGCGTCTACGGCCTCAGTTTCATTGTACTGCTCATTAACGCTTCAATAGCCCTGGCTCTTCAAAGAAAATCATTACGGCATGTCATCCCGGGAGCAGGAGTCCTTGCAGCAGTGGCAATATGGGGGATGCTTTCAATCAGAGCCGATTATTCCGGAGAAGAAAAGATTAATGCTGCACTATTGCAGGGAAGTATATCCCAGTATATGAAATGGGACCCGGCTTATGAAAATTACATACTTGACACATACAACGATCTGCACAGCAAGGCAGCAAAAAAGGCTGAGGATATAATCATTTGGCCGGAAACATCGCTGCCGGGAGCTCTGACATCCACCTCGCGGTTGATGAATTATATGAAAAGGCTTTCCGGAAGATCCGACGCCTGGCAGATAACCGGGAGCATAGAAAGGGGCAGAGATAAGTTTTACAACAGCGCTTATGCTATCAACCCTGAAGGGGAGATAACCGGGCGCTACCGGAAGGTGCATCTTACTCCCTTCGGTGAATATGTTCCTTTAAGAAGCCACCTTGAAAAAATTGTTCCCGTACTCGGGGAATACGGGGATTTCTTCCCCGGAGAAGAATTAAAGCCCCTCCAGGCTTCAGAAACTCTCTGGGCTGTGGCTATATGCTACGAAAGCATATTCCCACACCTTGTGCGGAAAACAGTTAAAAAAGGGGGCAGGGTATTCTTAAACATAACCAATGACGGCTGGTTTCTTGAAACAGCCGGCCCTCACCAGCATTTCGCACATTCGGTAATACGCAGCGCCGAGAACAGAATCTGGACTCTCCGCGCAGCAAATACGGGAATATCTGCTATAATAGACCCCGCGGGAAAAATAATAAAGAGTACTTCCCTTATGGAGAAAACCGTAATTTCGGGTACTGTATCCCTCTTGGAAAAGAAAACGTTTTATACTATCTACGGAGACATCTTTGTCTTTCTGGTATTACTGGCGCTGGTATTTAATATATGGAGGCAGGAAAAATGCTTGGAGAATACAAAACAAGAATAAAGGAATTGGAGAAAGAAATACTTGATATAAGGGGGTATCTTTGAAGTCCCCGAAAAGAAAAAGAAGAGTGAAGAATTAAAGAAAAAATCCGCCGTGCCCGGTTTCTGGGACAATAGTGAAGAGGCCGGCAAGCTTATGAAGGAAATAAGCGGGCTTGAATCTGACATCAAGCTCTTCAGCGAACTTGAAGAGAAAAAAGATGACATAAAAACCCTGCTTGAGCTTTCCGAAGAAGAAGAAGACCCTTCACTTGAAAAAGAGATAAAGCAAAATATTAAAGAGCTTCAGGATAGGGTAGAAAAAGTTTCATTTCGGCTTAAGCTTTCAGGGGAACACGATAAAAATGATGCAATACTTTCTCTTACCGCAGGCGCCGGCGGAACGGAGGCATGCGACTGGGTAGAGATGCTTACAAGGATGTACAGGATGTGGGCCTCAGGCAATTCATGCGACACTTCCGTTATAGAACTTCTACCGGGTGATGAAGCGGGGATAAAAAAAATAACCCTTATGATAAAAGGCCCTTATGCCTACGGCTACCTGAAAGGAGAAACCGGGGTGCACCGCCTTGTAAGGGTCTCTCCGTTTGACTCCTCGGGCAGGAGGCATACCTCGTTTGCCGCATGCGACGTTATTCCATCTATAGGGGAAGAGATAGAAATAGATATAAACGAAAACGATCTGAGGGTAGATACATACCGCGCATCGGGGCACGGGGGACAGCACGTAAACAAAACCGACTCCGCGGTCAGAATAACACACCTGCCTACCGGAGTAGTCGTACAGTGCCAGGAATCTCCCTCCCAGCACTCCAACAGGAAAAAAGCTATGCAGATGCTGAAAGCCCGTCTCTACGAGTTTGAAAAAGACAAGCAGCGCTCGGCAACACAGCGAAGATATGATGAGAAGGGGGAGATAGGCTGGGGAAGCCAGATACGCTCTTATGTCTTTATGCCCTACCAGATGGTAAAAGACCACAGGACCGAACACAAAACATCAAATGTGGACGGAGTTATGAACGGAGAGATAGACGAGTTTATTCAGTCATACCTGCAGCAGCAGGCATAAATATAACCCTCCCCATTTAAACTGAGAAACGTAAAACGTAGGGTCTGACCCCAAAAGAAAAGCCCCGCTCCAGAAAAAAATTCCGAAGCGGGGTTTTTAAGGATGGTAATTTAACTTAAAACAGCGTTAGAAACTGTACTTTGCAGTAATCTGGGCGTTCATTCCGGGCGCATTACCACCAACAGCATCCGGCCCGTCATAAAGAAGACGCTGTTCAACCAAGGCATCAATAGTCAGGTTCTCAACCAGGTTAAGGCCGAGGCCTACCGAAGCGGCAGCTCCACCTGTTGTCACTTCTTTGGTTTCGCTAGCGCCATCATCTGCTGCCACAACACGGTACAGGTCCTTGTTTGCTCCAAGCCTGAGAGTAAGCTTCTCGGAAAGAACTGTTTCAAGGCCGATGGCTGCCGGAATAGCAGTCTCAGTTTCATCTAGATCTGCCCCGGTCCGTTCATCTTCGTAAGAAGAGGCATCCCTTTCAAGATAAAGGCCTGCCACCATAAGAGTCTTAGGGCCAAGGTATTGATTCAGGGCCGCGCCAAGGGTCAAACGAGACATTGTAAAATCAACATCTGCGGAAGCAGCACCCATATTCCACTCCCAGGATGCATCCACTGACTCAATCCTAGCATACCCCATAAGAAAACCCGCTCCACCCAGCGGCATTGCTCCCCTTGCTCCAAAACCGTATGTAAGCCCGGCGTCAAGGGAGTGATCAATCTCATTAACAACAGTTTCGTTAACTACTTCTGCGCTGAGCAGATGCATCTGAAACGCAACGTCAAGGACTGCCAGAGGTCCGACACCCTGTGCTGATATACCCAGGCCTATAAGAGTATCGGATGCTTTTTCGTACATTTCATCGCCAGCTGCGGTTTCCGTAGAGTTATGTAATGACGTCATTCCAAATCTCATCCCGATATCCATATTTTCAAGTTCGCGACTCAAAAACAAATCAAACATGGGTTTCGGAACTTCGGTTAAAAGCCCCGTTGTAGAAAGAACGTCAAGTACGCCCTCATAAGGCCGTCCAAGAAAAAGCCCTACATCGGCAAGCTCAGTCTCCATTGCAACACCGCCCCATTCACCGGCACCATCCCATAGTTCCAGCCATATGTTGTTTCTGTAACTGCTTACCCCGGCCGGGTTAGCCCAGATATTAGAATCATCATCTAAAATCATCCAGCTTGGAACACCCATACTGGCTACTCTCGTATGCGAGGCTAATGCCGCAGTTGAGCAGAATGCCAATGTCACCGCTAAAGCTAAAAGCTTTTTCATTTTTTGACCTCCTTTGGTCGTTCAACTTAGCTTTCCGTATTACCAACCTTAATTCCTGATACGTAAAGAGTTACTTACTCTGCCTGCTGAATTTATAAATCTTTTTTCAGTTGCCTCTTGTTTTTTATCGTGAATTTTTCCTGTCAAATTTTATTATCTGTAATCTATAAAATATATTACAGTTTGTCAATTTTTTGTCAGCACAAAATATAAAGAATGTTCAATATTCAGAAGAGATACCTTATCAGAAAGCGGGTAGAAAAGAAAAGCCCCGCTCCGGAAAGGACTTCCGAAGCGGGGTTTTCTATTAAGATAGGTTAAACTGCTCTAAAGCCTATTTAGAACTTCAGAGTTGCCGAGAGCTGCCAGTTTGACAGATCAAGGACATTTCCCGTACCCAGCTGAGTTACGTCAACAGTAAGGTTTTCGGTTACGCAGAAACCGACACCGGCGTAGAAGTTAACTGAATCAGCCACAGGAACAAATCCTGATGATGAAGTAGTCGTCTCCACATCAGTAACATCTGCGTCTTTTGTGTTGTCTTCGTATGTGGTTTCAACAGTTTCTGTCTCCTCTTTGGCATAATTTACGCTGTAGCTGGCGCCTATCCTGGCTTTCAGCCAATTTGTCGCCCTCCACTCCAGGCCAACCGGAAGAACGATACTGGTGTTTGCATCTTTATTTGTAGTTTTAGTTTTGGTGAGGCCATAAGCTTCTGTACCGTCAGTATCCGTAACTTGACGTCCGCCATCACTTATTCTTTCCATCGAGCTGCGGTTCAAGCCAAGACCTATACCCATAAGCAGATTGTCGGAGACCTGTTTATCTATTCCGACCAGCAAACCCATCTGCATTACATTCTCTTCAATTTCTGAATCCTGTTTCTGAGACCATTCTTCAACAGCAACTCCACCACCGTCTTCGGTGACTTTTCTGTCCTGTAAAACTTCCAGATCTCCTGAAAGCTTACCGGTCCGCAGCATGGCAAGACCCTTGATTTTAGCGCTGTCATTCAAGGGATGTGAACCATCGAGTCTAAGACCAATCAGCATTCCGGAAAGTTCTTCTATGGACTCTGACTTGTATTTTGTTGCGTAATCATCACCAACCCCAAGCCAACCAAAACTAGATCCTTCCGTAAATGAAGCATCTATTTCAGTATTATCAACTTTACTTACCATAGACAGCTGAATTGTTCCACCCAGGTCAATTCCGCCCAGCTGGATTCCGCGAATGGAAGGGGCTATTGTAAGAACAGTTGTGTACTCGTCCTCCGTAGCGCTGTATTTCATAGTCGCGTAGTCATCGTCGTCATTGTCGTCTGAGTAAGAGTAATTATATTCTCTTTCTATTCCTGCTGTTACGTCTTTTGTATACCCTAATCTAAGACCAAGCTCGGCAAAATCCAGAGTTGCAAGACCAAGAAGCAAGTTTATATCAATATCACCAGTATTATTGAACGCTTCTCCGGATTCTTTTTCGAGTGTGTCGTTGGCAATATCCTTATTTATTGTTTCACTCTCGCCACTTCCCAGGCCTGCATTATCATTGGGATTTCCAATATTATTGGCATCTACACCGCCAATATTCCAGAAACGAATTTGCTGTTCAACTACACCCTTGTTTCTCCAGAGTATTGCTCCGATGTTACCCATATTAAAAGGCATAACACCGCCAATCAGCAGATCCGCATCAGCCGTTGTCTCAGCCAGAGCTTCATCACCTCCGGTCTGCCCCAGGTTTGAGAGCTGGGTATAGAGCCTGTATCCGCTGATGTCAAGGATATTGGCTGTGTTTACGGCCATGTAATCACTGTATTCATCTGATGTTATTCCTATGAGATTAGGATTCAAACCCAGCATTCTCCTTGATGTTTGTGACACCGGTTCCGGCATCTGGGCGCGGGCCGTGATACTTGCAAGTACCATAACCGCTGCGCATAACGCTAAAATCTTCCTCATTTTTCTGACCTCCTTTGGTCTTCCTACTTACGCCTCCGACTTAACCAACCTGTTCCTTATATGTAACGCGTTTTTTACTCCGCCTGCTGACTTTATGACCCTTTTTTATTTTCACCTCCTTCCGGGCGTGAATTTGTCCTGTCAAATTTTATTAACTGTAATCTATAAAATATATTACAGTTTGTCAAGTTTTTTTAGATTTTTTAGAAATATAGGCTCTAATAGAGGAGAGAAGGAGCATAAAAAAACCCGCCCCGGCAAAAAGTTCACCGGAGCGTATTTTCCTGTAAACAATAGCAGATTAATATCTGAGCGTTGCCGTAAGCTGGGCTGCCAGAGTTTCCGGGACACCGCTTAAAATAAATCCGCCGGTGAAAAGAAGCTCCTGTCTCATAAGCGCATCTATTACGACATTATTTAAGAGCTGCCAACCAAGACCTAAGGTAACAACAGCAGCAGGATTGATTATGTTATTTTTAACTTCTCCTTTCCTTACGCTGTCAACAGGATACTGAGCTCCGTCCCAGACACCAATCTGAGGAAATGTGTATTCCATTGCAGCCGTATTATAGAGCTCCTTTTCTACACCAAATCTTATATCCATTCTTTCTGAGAGAGTTGTTTCCAGACCCATATTCAGAGGAATCCTAAGCTCAACAACATCAGTCTTGACTCTCTCGCTGGTACCGCTCTGAGCGGGAAAGAGATCCTGGGTTTTATTGTCTCGTGAAGATTTTGCTCTTGTCATTGACAACCCTGCAACCATCATCGTTCTTTCTGTTATCATACTGTTAATAGCGCCGCCCAGAGTTATGGCTGTAGTTTTATCGTCTCTGGACTGTCTATAATTCTCATCTGCAGCAGGATTGGTGAAATCCCCGCTGCCGTCATTGTCTTCCTTGCGGGTGAATTTACTGGATATATCCTGCCTGGTGTAGTTTAGCTTTCCGATAACTTTGCTGGATTTATAAGGAATTACAGCGCGGCTAGTCAATGATAAATTCATACCGGAGTCCAGTGAGAAATCGTAGTCATTTTGGGTACGCCATACATCGTTACCCCCTACAGTTATGTATTGATCGATTTTAGTGGTATTTTCAGCGTTAAGCAAGTTAAGCTCTAAAATAATATCAAGGACCTCAATAGCCCCTACATCGCCTTTTCTCATACCCAGAGAAATGAGAACGTCCGAACCTCTAAAATCCTCATCAACTTTCCAGTCCACTCCCGCAGCAAGGGGGCTGCTTAAATCGGAAACTTCTGCGCTGTCTGAATAAGTAGCCACGCTCAACCCTAATCCAAGGTCCATATTTTCCATTGGACGGCTTAGAAAAAGATCATACTTGGGACTTGGCACAGTATCCGCCATTGTAGCGGGCGCAACATATGGGGAAGCAATGTAAGGGGAGCCGGGAATAGCTGCGATCATAGGGTTTCCTGCATTATCCAATATCGTTCTTCCGGCGTTACCGAGAATGCCGGTATAAGGCCTCCCTACGAAAACAGCCAAACCCATATCATAAGGAATATCTGCCGACATGCCGCCCCACGCATTCAGTACTATAAAGTTATTATCCACAGTGGGGGCTGCACCACTTCCTGCAGCATTCCACTCGCCCCAGAGTATACCGGTATGATCACCAGTGCGGGCTGGATTCATCCACAGCAGCGTATCATCCTCCATTATCATCCAGCTGGGAAGGCCAAGGCTTCCAACCCTGGTCCAGGTAGCAAAAGCAATACTCGAACACGCACCAACAAGACAAACAAAAACTAAGGCCTTTTTCATCTTTCCAAATCTCCTTTATCTAAACGCCCATTTTTATATATGAACACCTTTTATTGAGGTAGTTTATATTATAATATACCATCCCGTCAACTAATTCCATAGGGATTTTTACTTATATTTAACCTTCAAACGACCAGCCTTCAGTCTCAATATTCCACTGCCAGTTGCTGCGAATGTAGTGAAGGGTATTCTGAAGAAGGTCCCTGTGAATCTTTTCTTCTTCGGCTATAAGCCGGCAAAGCTCGGCGGCTTTGCCTTCAAGCTCAATTGATTGTTCGGTGTAGTAGCTTATGCCTTTTTCTTCCATTCCAATGGCATGGCTTAGAACCTCGGCTTCATCGGATGAAGCGGTTGTCTTTTTATCGGCAGAGCCGGCAGAAGAGAATATAGTCTTTATCTTTTCGGCTGTCTTTACAGATTCTGTCTTGCCTACGTTATCTATTGATTCCTCTTTGGCGACCTGCTTTAATTTTTCAATATGCCTTTTTTCGTCCTCTATAAGAAACTTGAACATTTTTTCTGCAAGTTTGCTTTCTGTATTCTTCGCAGCATCGCTGTAGTACTTTATGCCGTCTTTTTCCATCTGTATGGCTGTTTCCATTACCTGTTTTACTTTGTCCATTCTATTTTCCTCCTGATTTAAACCGGAATCTATCCGCCTACGTGGGATTATAGTTATTTTATTGCAGTACGGCAAATATTATTTGAAAACCCGGGTCAATTATTATATAATACACCACAATGAAAAGAAAAATAATTACAACAACAGCAATATGCCTTTCTTTTTTATGTTGTTTCCTGGATAAAGTAACGGGGGCGACTGTCCTCGACATAGGAGAAGACCTGGAGTTTGAATACAGATCTTCCAGGCATCATAGTAAAACTTCTCTGGAACTTAGACACTGCCTGAGACTATATATGAACGCCTACCTTCCTAATGACATAGATATAGGTGCCAGGATACAGTCGGCGGGAATCTTAACTTCAACACAGGCATATATGTTGAAAGGAGGGGATCTTGTCCCCAACAAAACCCCATTTTTTGACCTTGCATACATAAGATTAAACACCATACATGATTATCCCGTTTCGCTTACCATGGGCATTCAGCCGATCCGGTGGCTGGACGGTCTGCTTATAAACGATGGCGGACTGGGACTGGGAGGAGCATCCGCAAAAACAGAAGCTCCTCTTGATATATGGGTGGAAGGCTACCGCGTAATGGCATCAAATAAGTGGCGAAACATTTCAGATATTGACGGCAGGGGAATAAGGGCCTACCGTCATTTTGACTTTGTTAAAGTAGAAGCAAACTACCTGACGGAAGAATATGATGATTCATCCGGTGAGAGTATAAAAAGGGTTATATATGGAGCCAATCTTACCCGTGAACTGCGGCAGGGACTGGAGTTTTCAATCTTCCGCTATATTATGGACGGGGAAATAGAGAAAAAATCCTTTGACGCTTCATTTCTGGGGGCATACGGACGGTTTGAAGGAAGAGTCGACCCCATAGGAAGAGGAGGGGCGTGGATAAGGTATATCGTCGGCAGCGGTGACGTGGACGACGAACGGAAAGGTTTTATGCCTGCTCTTGCCCGAACCGAACCCGGCATAACAGGACATTTTTATACCAGCAACAGGGAAACGGCAACCGGAATAAACCTTTCCTATACGGCGGCAAACCTTGACCTGTTCAGCTACGGCATCTATGCTTCGCCTGTCGAGGACGTTATTCTTTCAATGACCAGATCCCTCTACAAGAGTCAGGATCCCTCGCTTCCGATTGCAGGGGCTCTTTCCCTCGGAGCGTCATATAATTATGACAGGATACATATTGCGCTGGAACATACCGTCTTCGCGCCGGAAAGAGAAGGTGGCCATGAATTCTTTGAAGGGACCCGCAGCACCAGGTTCATGACCCTGACTGTAGGAGCTGAGTTCTAAAATTTTTTTAGTCTGGCTTGCAATATCGCTGGTCCTTGTTTTTCTTTATCTAAACGGAAGATACTCAGTTAAAAGCTACCTCCACAACGGTAAAACTCTTTTTTTCATAATCTATACAGCGTTTCTTGGCATTTTTTTATATCTTATGATAACTGTCATTGTAACGGTAAGAGAGTTTACCAGGCTAAGGTTTTAGAAAGAGGGGAAAGAAAGAAAAATATGGCAGACCTTACGGCATCCAGCGCTGAACTTTCGCAGAGATTTCAGAATAATGGCTCAAAACAGCCGGAAAATTACTGTAGAGGAGTACCTGGAATTTCTCACTTCAGCATCTAAGCTATTGCCTTATACCGGACCCCGCAAGCACAAGGAATACAATATTCTAAAAATATAAAACATTCAAGCGGACTAAGTAGCACCACCATTTTTCCCGCCGGTATATAAAACCTCCCAAAAACAAAAAAAGGGCTTAATAAGGGCGTATATGCTAAACCCGGAAAGCAGAGAGTAGAGTGGCGTTTTATCCTACATGGAGACTTTCAGATCTTTCCACAATGTCCGATAATACTTCTTATGTTGACTTTATTGTTTCAATTTTAAATTAAAGTGTTTTATTAAACACTCGTTTATTTTATCTCTATATATACTTATATGGTGAATTATCCACAAATTACTTTAATATATTTTATTTTTCTTTGTTTTTAAGGGGTTAATATTAGCTGAAAGTTAAAGTAGTTAATTAAGTTATCCAAAATTCCCCCCTCTGCAAGAGGGAGAGTTTCCTATAGTTTCTGTAAAAGTAGATCTTTGAAAACTTGAGTGGGTCACCAAAAACCTCCATAATGGGTAGTATACAGTACTCAAAAGGAGGAGATGATGACCCAGTTAGATGGT
>PWOI01000117.1 GCA_003557485.1 Elusimicrobiota bacterium
AAACGCCTTGAACCGGACTATAAAGGTTCGTTCACACCTTATGAAATACGAAATGTTCAGGCGTTTCTGTATATGGAGCAAAAGGAAAGAGCAATGGAACTTTTTGACTACCTCGTCAATGATTGCCGCAGGCCTCCCGGATGGCGCCAGTGGCCGGAAGCTGTTTATTTTCCTGTCAGGACAGCCGGATTTTTCGGAGATATTCCTCATACATGGGTCGGTTCGGGCTATATAAATACGCTGCGCAGTTTTTTTGTTTACGAGCATATGGAAACGCTGGTCCTCGGCGCCGGCATCAGAGATGAATGGCTGGATTTACAGTCAATCTCTGCAGGCGTACTGCCTACGGAATTCGGAGAAATTTCATACACTCTGGAGAAGAATGAAAATAGACTTATTTTTTCAGCGGCAGGAAATGCTTCTCCGCCGGAAGGTTTTCTCTTCAGAATTCCGGACGGATCAATAGAGCAGGTTAAACTCAACGGATTCAGCTGGAATTCTCATTCGGATAATGAAGTCTATTTTGACAAAATACCATCATATTTAGAAATAGAACTTTCTGTACGGTGAAATTTTTGAACTATTGTATTAGTATTAGAAACAAAGAACTATGATTGGAGGAAAAATGAGCTTAAGAAAATTGATTGCGGCATTTGTAGCCGCTGTGATGTGCGCCGCCGGAACTGTCAGGGCATGGAGCCCGGAGCCCATGAGCGATGAGGAGCTACTTGAAACAGTACAGAGACAGACCTTCCGTTATTTCTGGGACTACGCTTATCCCGACAATGGTATGATAAGAGAAAGAAGCAAAGGAATGACCGGGGAAGTACTTGAACCATTTGAGTCGGCTTTCTTTCTTACACCCGATGGTGAGAAAGGGTTGAAGGGTGAGTATTTCAACAATATGCACTTCTCCGGCGAGCCTGAATTGGTGAGAGTGGATGAAATTATAGATATGGACTGGGAACTGGGCAGCCCCGATCCAATAATAAACGAAGATCGTTTTTCCATAAGATGGACAGGTTACATTGTCTTTCCTGAAGACGGGGAGTATGAAGTAGGGCTGGGAAGCGACGACGGTTCCCGCCTCTACATAGACGAAACTCTTATTATTGACAACTGGGGAGACCACGCCTTTCAGGTCGTTTCAGGAAAATTTGAAGCAGAGGCCGGAAAAGAATATCCCCTGCTGCTTGAATATTATGAAAATACCGGAGAAGCTTCTATAAGTCTCGGCCTGGTTCACAGGCACGAGCCGGACGGCGAAATAAGAGAAACCCGCACAAACAGCACGGTCGCAACCGGAGCGACTGGAATGGGAGCTATGGCAATAATAGTGGGGGTGGAAAGAGACTGGATAACCCGCCAGGAGGCTGCTGAAAGGATACTCAGCATTGTCAGTTTCCTTGAAGAATCTGACAGGTATCACGGGGTTTTCCCGCACTGGCTTGACGCCCAGACGGGAGAAACCGTCAAGTTTTCAGAACTGGATGACGGAGCAGATACAGTTGAAACAGCTCTTCTTTTCCAGGGGCTTCTTGCAGCCCGGGCCTATTTTTCAGAGGATAACGAAACCGAAAATCTTATCCGTGAAAAGATAACAAAGCTCTGGAACGAAATAGAGTGGGACTTCTTCACCCGTGGTGAAAATGTTCTTTACTGGCACTGGTCACCTAATCACGGTTGGGGGGCAGACCTTCATGTAAGCGGCTGGAACGAGTGCCTTATACTGTACATTCTTGCAGCCGGCGCAGAGAATCATGCAATTGATCCCGATGTCTACCACTGGGGCTGGGCCCGCAACGGCAATATGGCTAACGGAAAAGAGTTTCACGGAATAAGGCTTCCTCTGGGCCCGGATTACGGAGGCCCTCTCTTTTTTGCCCATTATACATTCCTGGGTGTTGATCCCCGGGGACTTTCCGACCGTTATGCAGATTACTGGGAACAGAACGTAAACCACACCCTGATAAACAGGGCCCATTGTATCCATAATCCAAATAATTACAGGGGTTACGGGCCTCAGAGCTGGGGTTTAACGGCCAGTGACAGCCACGGCGGCTATAGCGCTCACAGTCCGGCCAATGACCTGGGAACAATAACGCCCACGGCTGCTCTGGCTTCGATGCCGTACACCCCGGAATACAGTATGGAGGTATTGAGACACTTTTACTACAATCTTGGAGACAAGCTCTGGAGCCCCCTGGGCTTTATTGATGCTTTCAGTGAGCATTACAACTGGTATGCAGGAAGCCACATCGGCATAGACCAGGGGCCTATTATTATCATGATAGAAAACCACAGGACAGGCCTGCTTTGGGATATATTTATGGAAATACCCGAAGTGCAGAGAGGCCTGAGACGCCTGGGTTTTGAAGGCAATTTCTAACTTAACCAATTAGAAACCTTCTGTCTAAGTTTTCTCCCCTGAGATGCAGCGGCCGCTGCGTCTGAGAAATTGCTTGACATTATATAAAACAATGCTATATTCTATTCGAATTAGAAGTACTGCAGGTAAAAAATGATTGAATTTAAAATAAAGCCGGAAAATACAGAATTTGTTTTACTCTCTTTTGAGGGCCCAGACGATTATGCACTGGCAGGCGGGCTGGGAACAAGAATAAGAGGGTTAAGCAAAAACCTGGCCAAGATGGGGTATATCTCCCATCTTTTTTATATAGGGGACCCCTATCTTCCAGGTTTTGAAACTAAAATGGAAGGGAAACTTAACATATACCGCTGGTGTCAGTGGATCAGCAGGTATTATCCCGGAGGAGTTTATGACGGAGAGAATGATAAATTAAGAGACTTTGACGGGACTGTGCCGCGCTTTGTCGCAGAAAATATAGTAAGACCCGCGGTGATGAAAAGAAAGCTTGTAGTTGTCATGGCGGAAGAGTGGCACACCGCCCAGGCCGCAATCAACTTAAGTGACTATCTTCACAATCTGGGTATAAGGGACAGGGTTGTCATACTCTGGAACGCCAACAATATTTATTCATTTCACAGGATCAACTGGGGAGCCCTGGGATTTACCTCACAGATTACAACTGTCAGCAAATATATGAAGCATGAAATGTGGAAATACGGCCTCAACCCTATTGTTATACCTAACGGTATCCCTGATAATTTTTTAAGGCGGCATAGTTTAAGCGGAAGGCGAAAAGAACTTCATGAGAAAACCGGCGCTGATATGATACTTCTGAAAGTTGGCCGCTTTTCACCCGACAAGAGATGGCATATGGCGATAAGAGCCCTGGCAATACTGAAAAACATGGGAAGAAAGGCCTTTCTTATTATGAAAGGAGGAGACGAACCTTTCGGAGGCGAAGTTTTCCATGAAATACGGCAGCTGGGCTTGACTGTCAGGGATATTAACCTTGACGAGCATACAATAGATAACTTGCAGAAAAAGATACTTGAAGGCCCTCCGGCAGATATTTATAATGTCCTGCAGTTTATGCCGGAAAGTATGCTTAAACCGCTCTATTCTGAGTGTGACGCTGTTCTTGCAAACAGCGGACACGAACCTTTCGGTCTTGTTGGGCTTGAAGTTATGGCATGCGGAGGTATACCGTTTCTAGGATCAACGGGTGAAGACTACGCAATACCTTTTAAAAATTCAATAGTACTGGAGACAGATGACCCTAACGAGATAGTGTCGTACCTGGAATTCCTTTACAGAAGGCCTCTAAGGAATACGGAAATAAGGAAAATGGCGAAGTCCACAGCCAGAATGTATACCTGGAAGAATGTAATCCAGGGAAACCTGCTGGCCAGGCTGCTGCAGATAAAAGAAACAAAAGGAGTAAAACATGAGTAACAATTTAACAATCTACACAATAATACACCAGCCGCAGAGAGTACGGCTCCCTGCCCGTGAAATCCCTGAAAATGCCGGCATACGGGAACTGGATAAATATATCTTTGATGATGATATGAATAAGTATTATCTCCATAAGGTCGCAAACGAATGTTATTTCCCCGCTATGAAAATGTTTAAAAAACTTATGGACGGAGGATTTAAAATTTCGCTGGGCCTTTCGGTATCATTTATTGAGCAGGCAAAAAGCTGGAATAAAAAGCTTTTCAATGAACTTAAACAGTTTGTCTCTCATAAAAACCTGGAACTTATATGTGTGGAACCCTATCACAGTTTCATTTTTTATTTTGATATAGAAATGTTTATAGATAGAATGAAATGGGCTAAAAACTACCTGGAAAAAACTTTTTCAAAGGAAATAAAAATTACTGACACAACAGAAATGTTTATGTCAAATGACGTTTACTTCGCGCTTCAGAAAGCCGGTTTTGATGCCTCTTTTCTGGACGGAAGAGGGTGGGTCCTTGAGTGGAGGGAGCCTACACATCTCTATCACCAGAAGGGCCAGAAGATGAATCTTCTTGCAAGGCATTTAAATTTCAGTGATGATGTCGGATACCGCTTTTCAAACAGGAGTTGGCCGGGCTGGCCGCTCACCGCTGACGCATATGCTCACTGGCTAAAAGAGGCGGCCGGAGATTTCATAGTTCTGGGATGGGATTTTGAAACTTTCGGAGAACACCATAAAAAGGATACCGGTATTTTTGATTTCATGGAACACCTGCCCGGTGAACTGGACAAGCGGGGTATAAAAACACTTACACCAAGCGAAACCGTAGCTAAATTCTCAAAGAAAAGTCATCCTATGGAAGTTAAAGAATTCGGCTCAACCTGGGCAGGCAGCGGCGGGGTAGAGTTTTTTCTTGGAAATGCCGCCCAGCAGGCAATTTTCCGCCTGATGCATCACGTTGTAAATAAAGCTAAGCTCACAGGTAAAAAGACACTTATTGACCTTGCAATGAGGCTTACGCAGTCCGATAACCTTCATCTTATTCAGTGGGCCGGAAGATATGGCGAAGAAGCGGAAGTATCCGCCTACTTTACACCTTCACAGTGGTGGCAGCTTGGACCTGACAGGCTCCTCATTGAGCATCAGCGGGTCTATATTAATTTCCTGAAAGCAATGGACCGCTTTATTTAGGAAAGCGGCTGGATAGTATAATCAAGTCTCAGATTGAATTCCCCTCCGGATGGGATCTCAGGCTGAAAGACCGGCATCATACATGAGGACTGGTATGAGAGTTCAAAACCTTTTTCGGAATTAGATACAACCCTGACGGGGTAATACCATAGGGAGCATTCCCTGTCAACTTGAATAACGGTTTTATATTTTCCCGGGCCGTCATATACTCCGAAAGACCGGATGTTTTCAACGCATCCGGTTTTATCAAGAGCTGCAGTTTCGTCATCCAGAATATATTTCTTTTCATCTGATTTGTCGGTAAGCATAGCAAAATTAAATTCAATACCGTAATTTGGAGAAATGACATCTGAAGAAATATTTTTGAGGCTTATATGTACTGAAAACTCCCGTTTCCCTTCTTCAACAGTAATTAATTTCAATGATTTTAAGCGATCAGTCAGCATTGATTCCATAATAGCAGTTATTTTACCGGGGGCCTCTTTCACCTCAATGGAGCAGGGCATGGCACGGAAATTTTCATAGTCCTGGTGTATAAAATTTTCAAGAGAACTACCCGGCGGCATAATATGTTCAATCAGGCTCTTACGCATATATTTGTCAAAATGCAAATACTCTGTGAATTTTTCAGTGCCGGAGGCTTTGATGTCGTGTATAGATTCAATTCCGTCCTTTTTTGCATCACCGGTATTACTCTCATTCTCTTGTAATATTTCGTTGTGATATGTTTCCTTTCTACGGGCAACCGTATCCAGGTGATTTATCGATGTGATTTTGTCCGATATATCCTCAATCATACCTCCCTTATAAGGAGAAACGCATAAGAAAAGGCTATCTGTGTTCAGAAGAAGCTCATCTTTTCCGTCACAATCCAAATCAGTAAGATTATATTCTACAAATTTTTCTTTATGTGCAGTGGAATCAAGAATTTTGTGGAGCCTGATTAAATTTGAGTGAACCGCAGACCTCAGGTGCGGAAGATATATTCCTCCGAAAACCCCGTGCCAGTACGAGCAGTTACATTGAGACCTGTAGAGAAAATCACGGGCTTTTTCCAGAGAGGCGGGATCAGTAAAATCACTTTCTCTCTGCTGAAGCAGATGTGAAAGGTAAAGCATCTTTTTGTTTGTATAGTTTGATTCAGGATATTTCGCAAAATAGTTCCTCCAGATTCCTCCTGCAAGGTAGGGTTCAGTTTCTTCAAGCAGTCCGCAGTCAGTAAGTCTTTTTTTCAGAGACTCTACCTTAAGTGCTCCTTCCGTCGGCATAGACCACTCCTTCATTTCATAATACTGGCATGCCGGAAGGCATACTCTCCCAAGAGGGCTATTTGAATCGTAATATTCAGAAAGGGTCCTCATTTTAATCCAGGAAGAATTATCTTCAAGAGCTTTAAAAAAATTTTCAAGCCATCCTTTCTCGTGCACCCATTGTTTTGTATTGGGCCAGACACCAAATTTTTCACCGTCATCAAGCATACAGAGGAGAGGTTTTTCAGACTGCCTGGAAACCTTCCGAAAACAATCTATAATTTCGTTGACCGGCTTGAAGGGAATATAGTACCTTAGGGTTTTGTTTATTATAAATAGACCCAGTTTATTCCCGCAGTCCTCGGTTAAATAGTATCCTGTAAGCCTCTCGGGCAGGAAACCCGCCTGTATAAAATGAGTGTCATCAACAGCCAGGTATTCTGCGCCTGTCCCGTTGAGAAGGGAGGGCAAGTGGGGTTCCCAGACCCTTTCAGTTAGCCATATTCCCCTTGGTTTTACATTAAAGTGTTTAATAAGAAATTTCTCTGTTTTCTTTAATTGACCGGAAATATCCTGCTTTGGTATGGAAGTCAGCACCGGTTCATAAAACCCTCCACCCAGCATTTCAATTCTACCTTTGTCAATTTCATTCTTTATCTCCTCAAGAAATCCTGAATGGTTTTCCTTGAAAAAATCAAGAAGAGGGGAAGTTATATGAAGGTTAAGCTTGAGGTTTTTATAGTTTTTAAAGCTTTCAATAATGGGTTTGTATGCGTCGCGATAGGCATTTTCAAGTATTCTTTCAAAATTTCCTACCGGCTGGTGAAAATGAAGCCCAAAAATAAAATCAACGGAACTCTCAGTTTTCATTCAGCATTTGAAGCGCTTTAAGATAGAAATCAGAGGCATAATCCTTTGCCATCTCGTCTATAGTCATTGTCATTCCTGCCTTATAAGAATTATACATCAGCTTTTTATAGATGGTATTTTTTCCTTCAATACAATCATAGTAGAGGCGGGAAGCTGTTTCAAGCTTTCGGTAAAGTGTTCTCGGGTCATAAGGATCAAGGAAAAAAGCTGATCCCTCTCCGGTTTCAGGATCGATTTCGGAAAGATATTCTCTGGCTCCTCCAGTAAATGTCGAGATATTTATATTACCGTTCATTGCTGCGCGCTGATCACTTGTACCGCAGGCTTCAAGGTCTTTTATTGGGCAGCTTACCCATATGTCGCAGCCTCTTGCCCCGTGGAGAAGAAGATCCTGGCCGTACCCGGGAAGAAAAGCAAATCTGCCGGCAAGTTTTTTATCCTTTGTCCAGTTAACAAAGTGGTGGAGCCATTCCTGTCTTTCGTTATCATCGGGATGGGCAATACCTGCAACAAAAACCTGCATCCCCAGTCCGTCAAGTTTTCCAAATGGAGTATCGACTTTTTCACCCCGGGGAGCACATAGCGCCCATACAATATCTTTGAGCATCGGAAACTGCTGTTTATACCCGGCCAGTCTCCTGAAAAGACCGGCAGTCGGTTTGTTAATATCAAAGGAGACAGTCATTCCAAGGTGGTTTTTAAGTCTCAGGGCGGCGTCTTCAAGCGCCTTTTCTTTACAGGAATGATGTATTTCCCATAAACTTTCCGGAGTTACTTCGTGAGAATTTCTCAACTCTTCAGCCTGCCAGTACAATGACGAACCGTTAGTTATACCGCATATTTTATCTCTAAAGGTCAAGAACATATTTTTGGTGACCTCTCCGTGCTCTTTCGAGACGCCGTTTGTCAGTGAAGATATTTTCAGCGCTGCAAGAGTAAAATCAATTACTCCGGACTCGTTAAACAAACTTTCGTACTTTTCGCCTAAATCCATACTGCCGAACCAACTCTGGTCATATTTTTCCATACCTGCCGGAACGGGAGTATGTGTAGTAAAAAGAATAGGGATATTCCTGTATTCCTCTATTTCCTTTATGTAGCATGCGGCGGTTACCGTGTGAGCTTCGTTTAAGTGAATAAAATCAATATGAAGGTTTATTGCGCTCATTAACTTCGGAACAGCTTTTCCGATGACAACTTCCTGCCTGAGCCTCTTTTTTCTGTCACCGGTGTATAGAATATCAAAAACATCGTCATTCTTGAGCAAATATACCTTTACGCCGTTTCGCATAATGCTGTATATATTAACAGGGTAGATCCGGCCTTCAAAATCAACATCAATTACAATAGGCTGGCCGTCGCTATTTTTTTCTTCTTCTACCGGCTCACTGCTGTAATCAACTTTTTTAATTTCAATATGCTGCCTGTTTTTTGATATTTTCTGAATCCAGGTGTCGGAGTACATAGGTATAACTGCTGCAACATCCAATCCGATATCATCCAGTCCTTCCATTGTATCGCCGGCAAGAACTCCAAGGCCTCCCTTAAAGTTTGCGGATCTTGCCTCCGAGTTCATCTCGGGGAAGAGCATTTCCATACTTAAATAGAGAATCTTTTTGCCTGCAAGCTGCGGCGTGTTTTCTTCAATCCACTGAACCATAAAAACCGTTCCTTTCTTCCGTTATCCAACACATCTCTGAAAAGGCAATTTTAAAAAAAACGCCCCAATAAATCAAATTAGAAAAAGTTCCTGAGAAGTTATTTTTTTTTCTTTCTGGCTGCAGTTCTTTTGAGTTTTTTTTCTGCTCCGTACCAATCCTCCTCGTGGCGCCCGTGTTCTCCGCCGCGGCTTATGTAACTAAAATATGCCGCAGTGCGCACATCCTCTTCGCTTATTTTCTTTTTACGCGATACCGTTGGTTTCTTCTTCACAGAACTTTTTTTCACTGCATTCTTTTTTACGGAACTCTTTACGCTTTTTACTGTTTTTTTTGTTTTGGCGGCAACAGGTTTCCTTGGCATTGTTTTTTTCTCCTTTAAAAATCATATAGATCCGGCACCCATTTCCTGGTTATTCATATTCTATTTACACTTTTTACTTCATTTGTGACTCATAAGATATGAATATCTCTTATAGCATTTTAAATAAAAAAATCAATCCCTGTTTGACAAGAAAATCCATTTTATATAATATTTATTTCATATCATGGAAAGAAACGTAATCATTCACGGTCATTTCTATCAGCCGCCAAGGAAAAATCCGTGGAGCGGTCTGCTTGGAAAGCAGGCAGGCGCTTCTCCCGCTGACAACTGGAACGAGCGCATCCTCAATGAATGCTACATGCCTAACACAGAAGCCCGTATCAATGAAAGCGAAACAGCAAACAACTACGAATTAATTTCCTTCAATATGGGCCCCACGCTCTCTGGCTGGATGGCAGAAAACTATATAGACATATATAAAAAGATAATCTCAGCCGATAATCTATCAGGCGGGGCGGCAGCTCTCCCTTACAACCATACAATTCTTCCTCTTGACAACGAATTTATAAGAAAGATTCAAATATCATGGGGAATCCAACACTTTGAATTAAACTACTCAAGACAGCCTGAGGGTATGTGGCTTCCCGAGTGTGCTGTAAACTACGATGTAATAGATGATCTGGTGAAAGCAGGAATTAAATATATATTTCTCACACCCGGACAGGCTGAAGCGATAAAGAGAATAAACGGGTATCACTGGTACGATGTTTCTGACGGCTCTATAGATGTAAGAAGACCCTACAGGCTTTTCAGCCACAGCGGATATTTAGACGTTTTTTTCTCAAACCAGGAGCTTGCGGTCGATTTTTCATTTAGAAAGATTCTGGATAATCCGGCAGGCGCAGCGGAAAAAATAGAAAAAATGTTCGGACACAAGCATGCCGAGAACCTGGTGCTGAGTATAGTAACTGACGGAGAAACTTTCGGACACCACCACAAAGGAGCAGAAATCGGCCTTGTAAAACTTATAAAAGAGGAACTTCCGGCGAGAGGGATAAAAACGGTAATGCCTTCAGATTACATAAGAGGCAGAAAACTTGAATGTGAAGTAAAAATAAAAAACAACTCTTCCTGGTCCTGCGTTCACGGAGTCAAGAGATGGATGGAAGATTGCGGATGCGGAACAGAAGACGGAAGCAATCTGAAATGGAGAAAACCGCTCAGGGAAGCAATAGACTGGCTTGGAAAAACAATAATTGACATTTTCGTTGAGAAATCTGCCGGATTTTTTAATATTCCGGTTTTAGAGGCTGCCTCTAACTTTGGAAGGGTTATTTCAAACCCTTCAATGCTTTCCGACTTTCACAACAAATTTGTCAGGGATGAATTCAGAAACAGCATTACCGTAAACAAAGCTATAGAGCTTATGCATTTTACATGCTATATGTTTACATCGTGCGGCTGGTTTTTCGGCAATCTGAAGAGGCTTGAGCCGGCTCAAAACATCTCGGTAGCTCTAAGAGCAATAGAAATACTAAAGGACCTTTGGGGTTTAGACCTTGAGCCTGAATTCTATGCAAAGCTTAATCAGCATGAAGACGCAAAATTCGTATGGGACAATATGGTTATAAAAAGAAAAAAAGAGCCTTATGCAATAGCAGAAGAATTTATGAACATTTATAAATTTACCGGAATAAAATGCGATCACCGGGGATACTGGCAGATGGAGATTGTCGATAAAAATCCTTCTAAAAAAATAAAAATGCAAAATTCCAAAACCGGAGAGGTTTTTGAATTTGAGATAAATTAAGACTTATTTAAAACACTTTTCTTTACACAACTTGACTTAAAGGCTATAAAAAAAGTATATTTAAACTTAAAAGTAATTGTCTGCACTAAAAATATGCATACTAATATTTATTTAGTATGCTCAAGAGAGGAAAATAAATGAAAAAAGCGATAGGCATAGATATCGGTGGAACTATAACTTCCGTAGCTATTGTTGATGAAAATTTCGAAATTTCTTCAAATATTGATTTTCCGACACCGCGCAATCCGGAAGAAGCGGCCGGGAAAATAATAGAGTCTGTCAATAGAATAGACCCCGAAAAATCATATCCATGCGGCATAGCCGTTTGCGGCCTTATATCTCAGGACGGCCGAATCCTCTATTCAGCGCCTAACCTGAAGTGGAAAAACATTGAACTGGAAAAACTGTTTTCGGGCCTTGACCGGCAATTTGCAGCCGTAAATGACGGATCGTCCGCAGCCTGGGGGTGTTACATAGCTGAAGGTAACTCAGAAACTGAAAACCTTCTCTCTATAACAATGGGTACCGGAGTAGGGGGAGGAATAGTTCTAAACGGCAACCTTATTTTCGGAGCAGCAGAGATAGGGCATATTAAAATGGACCCTGATGGGCCAGTCTGCGGATGCGGAAAGAAAGGGTGCCTGGAAACATACATAGGGGGCATACACATACCTGCAAGAGCTAGGGAGTGGGAGGGACTTGAAGTAGATACTACCCAGCAGCTTTTTGAGCTTGCCGAAGCTGGAAACAGAAAAGCTGTGAAGTGCTGGGAAAGAATTGGGTTTATAGCGGGTTACATACTTGCCGGCGTTGTCAACTTAAACGGGTCACATAAAATACTTCTCGGAGGCACAGTGGCTTCTTACGCCGGGGTGTTTTTTATTGATACACTAAGAAAAACTTTAATTGAGAATCTTCTTGCGCCTGAATATCAGCATTGTGAAATAGAGATATCAAAATGGAAAAACGACATATCCCTCCTGGGCGCTGCCGCCTTATTATTAAAACGTCCTCTGAATATGGATGCAAACAGGATAATTGACAGTCGTTGATTACAATTAAGGAGAAAAAAAAACAATGCCGGAAAAAGAGAAAATTATAGCGTTCTTGAGGACACAGTCTGCCAAGCTTTCTGAAATACGCAAAGATATCAATGAGTGTGAAACTGATATTAATGAACTTATGAGCGAACTGGAAGATGAAAGCCGTCTGGGCTCTCCTGTTATATATGATTTCGGCAGCAAGAAAATAAAAAAATTTGAAAAAAACCTTGACAATACGGTAAAAAAATACATAAAGGAACTTAAAAAAATCCACACCTCCATAGAAAACATGCAGGACAAATCAAGTGCCGAACTGGATAGTTACATGAAGGAGTTTTTGGAAGATTAAAAAAGCTTTTGTTAAATGATTACATAAAAGATTTTCTTGGAAAACTATTTATTGCAGTACTCTGCTTTGCCGTTACTGTAAGCCTCACAAGAAGCAGCAATATACACTTCCATATGGCACTGTATATTGCAATTGAAATACTTGCCTTTGTTCTATTCCCTTTTTTCGGAGCCATTTCAGTAGCAATTGTTGCCACATTTGCCGCAATTGGAGCTTATATGATTACCGGTGAAATTATTGCACTTATTGCAATAGCTGCTTTTTGGCTGACCGCGCGCATTCTAAGCACTTATATGAATGAATTCAACGAACGGGAAGGCTTGCTGCGTTTTGAGCAGGAAAAAAGAGAAAAGGAAGTTACTCAGCTGGCTTTCAGTAAAAAGGAATTAGAAAAACAACTCCCCGTTTTTAAGGAAAAGCTTTCCAGATATCAGATTCTTTCCGATATATCTTTAAAACTGTCAACTACATTTAAGCAGGAAGATATCTATTCATTCATAAAAACATCTCTCCATCAGATATTTCCGGGAAAGAAAATAGATATAATTGCATCTCCAAGCGATCAATATAGCTTATGGGTAAATCAAAATGCAAGTTCTTTGCTTATCGAAAACACTGGAAAAGATTATCGTTTTTCTGAGTCGCAATCAGATTTTCTGTCTTTGATTGAGTGTCCTATTTTAAGCCAGCATCACAATGTTATCGCTTCAATAAGAGCTGTGGGAATAAAAGAATCTTTTGCTCCAGGTGACCTCCGGGTTCTGGGGGCAGTAACTAATATGGCTGCTATTGCCCTTGAAAAATCCAGGTTGTTTATTAGAACGCAGGAACTTTCAATAACAGACTCCCTAACCGGCCTCCATACCCATAAATACTTCATGGAAAGACTGGATGAAGAAATAAAAAGGGCAGCCAGATACAGGGAAAACTTTGCTCTTTTTATGATAGATATAGATAAATTTAAAATCTTTAATGATACTTACGGCCATCAGTATGGAGATAAAGTTTTGCGGCTGGTGGCTCAGTCCATTAGAAAAAATGTAAGGGAAACTGATATCTCCGGAAGGTATGGAGGGGAAGAGTTCTCTGTCATTCTTTTGAATTCCGAAAAAGAAACTGCTTCTTCCTTAGCCGAAAAAGTAAGAAAAAATATTGAAAATTTAAAGTTTAATTTTGAAGGTGACAATGTAAATGTTACAGTAACCATAGGAATAGCCGCCTTCCCGGATAATCCTACAGCTGAATCAATTGTGACAGCAGCAGATAGAGCATTATATGAAGGAAAAAGAAAAGGGAGAAACAAAGTTGTTTTTTCAAAGAACTGATACATCTTATAAGAAATATCTTTTAATCTTTTCTATAATCGGTGTCGGTTTAATTATCTTTTGTATTATTAACGAGCACACTGAATTAATGAGTATTATGGGACTTTTAATGACTCTCTTAATTTTACAGTTAGGCAAAGTCCAGGCTCCGGAAAAATTTGTTCTTCCGCTTGTTTTTATTTCTATCATACTTTTTATTGGCGTAAATGATGCTCTTGTAAGGGGATTCTGGCTGGCCTTTCTTTTATCTGTCGCTCCCTATTACAAATTCAAAATTATGCTCAGGTCTTCTTCCTCAATATTTGAGCAAAAATTCACAGTTTTTCAGGATGAAAAACAATTACTTAACAATTCAATCAAAGAAATCAAAAAAGAAAAAAATACGATTAAGGAAACCTTAACAAGATATGAAAGGCTTTATGAGCTCTCCAGAGATATGGCTCACATAGAAGAAAGCAATGAAATAGCTGAAAGGGCTCTTGCTTATATTTCTTTAAAAGGCGATTTTCGTTTTATTGCATTTTATAAAGAAACTCCGGAAGGATATATTTATATAACGTCAAAAGGAAATGGCGGCTACGATATTAATGATATTGATGTAATTCGCAAAGAAGCAGCCAGAAGAAACTCATATCTTGAATTTCCGCTTATTGCAGGAAAAGAGAAACTCGGCAAAATTATCTGTGATGGTGTTATGGATGACAAACAGGTTGAAGAGGTCCGGGTGCTGGTGCATCAGATAACACTTGGTTATCAAAAAACTCTTCTGTATGAGAAAGTGCGCGAGCTTTCAAGAAAAGACGGGCTTACCGGCCTTTACCTGAGACGTTATTTGAACCAAAGGCTTCATGAGGAGGTCAAAAGGGCAAAAAGAGAGAAATATAATATAGCGTTTGCTATGATAGATTTGGACAATTTTAAAGAATATAATGATAAATACGGCCACCCTATGGGAGACAGGGCTCTTGAAAAAGTTTCTGAAATTGTAAGGCAAAACATTTATGGCTCAGATTTTGCCGGCCGTTATGGCGGTGAAGAGTTTTGTATTTACATGCCTCATGCAGAAAAAGAAGGGGCTGTAAAAAAAATTAATAATATAAGAAAGATGGTTGAATTAAAAACACCTGTTACTGTTTCCATTGGCCTTTGTTTGTTTCCCGAGGATGCATCCACTCCTAACACATTAATAGAATGTGCAGATAAAGCTCTGTACAAGGCAAAAAAATGCGGAAAGAACTGCATAAAGACATACGAGACGGAAGCTAAAACTTGACAGGTTTTTTTTTATTTGTTATAAGCATGTAAACGATTACATAAATTGGCAGAAAATCTTTAATAAAATATGAGTATGCAAAAAATTACAATTAAAAAAATAGCTAAATTAGCCAATATATCCACTGCGACCGTTTCCAGGGCTATTAACAACCCTGAACTTGTTGCAGAAGAAACCAGGCATAAGGTTATGGAAATTCTCCATAAATATGACTATACGCCAAACCATCTGGCAAAAGGGCTTGTAAGCGGAAAATCCCAGACTCTTTCTCTTCTGACTCCAAAAGAAGGCAATTTTTTCAATGCCTTTTATTTCAGAGAAACCTTCCTCGGCATAACAGTATCGGCAGCAAGCCGGGGATACAATATTCTTATAGACCAGTCTCTGACTCAGACAGGGGATATTATAAAAAGCCGCTTTCCCGTAGACGGATATATAATAGTATCTCCTTCGGAAGACGACCCTTTTGTCAAAAAACTGGAAGAGAAAAAGTTTCCGGCGGTACTTGTAAACAGAAGGTCATCCAGTTTGAGCTGGGTTGATCTTGACAACCAGGCAGCGGCCGAAGAAGCTGTAAACTATCTCATTGATCAGGGACATACTGATATTGTTGCAGTTGCCGGAAAACGAAACGTTAAAAACTCTTGCGATAGACTTCAGGGATACAAAAGTGCTCTGAAAGTAAACGGTATATTATATAATGAGAAATATGTGATATATGGTGACTTCAGTGAAGAAACAACATATATTGAACTGAAAAAACTTCTCACAAAAAATGAAAACATTACCGCAGTTTTTGCTTTCAACGACCTTATGGCAATTGGGGCAATGAAAGCAATAAGAGAATCAGGAAAAAAACTGCCGCGCGATATATCTGTTGTAGGCTTTGACGATATGCCCCCTGCCTCCTACATGTCACCGTCCCTGACAACTATCCGTCAGCCATTCTATCTTATGGGATATCAGGCTTCCAGGTTTCTTATTGATATAATTGAAAAAAAAGACCAGGCTCCTTTAAAACGTGAATTTGAAGGAGAGCTGGTATTACGGGGATCAGCCGGACCTGTTTTAAAAAAATGAAAAACGCATCCGGCCCAGTTTTTATTTTTTTGTTCTTTTTATTTCTTGCGGCTGGATGCATGAGACAGGACAACAATAACATTCTGACTTTGCCGGCCGCAAAATATATAGTATTAGCTAATTTTGATAACATCGGAAAGGATATTGTGGATACCTGGAATTATATACCTGATTCCCTTGAGACTTCGATCCAGGCGGAAATAGAAAACAAGATTCTTAAAATAACATACGATGTTATTTCAGAAGATTATACATGCAACGGAATTTCACTGGACCTTGGAGGCAAAGATTTTTCGTTATACAAAACGCTTCTTATAATAGCAAAAGGAGACAGAGCCGCAGGTTTTCCGGAAATTCTGACCCTTGAGATGTTTAATAAGGAGAGAAAGCTTAATACTTTTTTTCTGAGCGGTTTGACGGAAAGGTGGAATACTTTTGCGGTGCCTATTAAAAAATTCGGCGTATTATCCGAACTTTCCGATTTACAGGAGTTTAGGGTTGTTTTTTGTTCTCGGAATACGGTTCCGGGAACAGGTGTAGTATATATAAAAGGTGTTTATCTCGAAAAGAGAAAGGAGAGTGCTTTATGAAAGCGACACTTGCAGTAGTTATTGTATCAGCTCTGGCAATTTTCACCCAGGGATGTGCAAAAGAGGTTGCTGCCCCCAGGGAGGCAGCTCCGGCAGAAGATGTACTGATGATAGCAAATTTCGATGCCGGAAGCGCACCGAACATGCTGGGGGGCGGCATAGGCGCATGGGACCGTGATCCTGCTGATCCTACCCAGGGTGCGGAAGCTTACTTTGACTCTAATGTCAGGGTTGGCAACAGAGGGTATTCTTTACGAATTGAGTATGATGTAGATTCCCCCAATCCGGCCTTTAACGGAATATGGATGAAACTTGAAGGCGCAGATTTTTCGGATTATTCACATCTTGCTCTTTCAGTCAGGGGTGATGCCGTCGCAGGATTTACCGAAAGGTTTAAAATTGAACTCAAAAACGCTGCAGGAGACTCTGGAATGTATATGCTTTCCGGTGTCAGTGACAGCTGGCAGGAGTTCACTATTCCTTTGAACTCTTTCAGGGGACTCCGCGATTTTTCACGTATGGATGAATTCGTTATCGTTTTCGAAGACGCGGTCGCCAACCCCAAGACTGGTGCTATTTACATTGACAATATCTATGTAAAATAGGAAATTTGCCGGATTTTTCTATATCCATCTGAAATCCGGATTATTATTTCCGGAAGGAGGGTTACTATGGAAAGAAGAAGTGTTTTGCTTGCCGGATTATTTGCTATTGTAAGTTTTTCTTATGTGTATTGCTCCGAAACTAAGTATGAGATAATAACGGAAAAGCTTACTCGCCAGCTTTTTTCTCTGGCAGATACGCAGGAACTGGTAATTGAAAAGTATAAAGTCCAGCGAGGGGACACTATGCTGGAAATAGCAAGAAGGAAATATGAGAATCCTTCTCTTTGGAAAGTTATAGCCAGATTGAATCCGCAGATAAGTAACCCTAATAGGATAAATCCAGGTGACATTCTGAGTGTTCCGGTGGTGGTTGAAAGGCAAGCAGACACACCACCGGCTACACCAGATTCTCCGAAAACAGATGCAGCGGCACTTAAGATATCCAACTTTGATTCAGGAGCCCATAAAACCCTGCTGGGTGATGTTTTCGGCACATGGGACAGAGACCCTAACGACCATACACAGGGATGCGTAATGGTGTTCGCCGAAGGAGTGTCTTCCAGAGACAAAGGGACTTCTATAAAGCTTGAATACGACGTTGATTCTCCGAACCCGGCCTATAACGGATTCTGGATGAAACTGGGCGCAAGGGATTTTTCCACGTATTCTTCATTTTGTTTTTCTGTCAAAGGGGATTCGACATCCGGCTTTACAGAAAAATTTAAGGTTGAATTGAAAAACGGATATGGACAGATAGGGACCTATATGGTTTCGGGTATTACTGACGAATGGAAAGAAATAGTAATACCATTTGAATATTTTAGGGGATTAAGAAATCTAAATAACATAGATGAATTTGTTATTGTTTTTGAAGATTCCGTAGCACGGCCGAAAGAAGGCGCTATTTATCTTGACAACATATATGTAAGATAAACTGGAATGAAGACACGTCTTTTTTAGTTAGGTATTTAATGAAGTTGTATTCTTTAATGTACAGGTACTTTTTATGAAAAAATATTTATTACTTTTAATATTCTGTTTTTTACTGCTTGAATGCCGTATTCCTGTTTTTTCGGGATACAATGAGAGCAAAATAATAACAGAATCTTTAATAAGGGACATTTTTGATCTTAGCGAAAACCAGGAGCTTATTGAAAGCGAATATGAAATACAGCCCGGAGACTGGCTTCTGAAAATAGCTGAAAAAAAGTATGGTGACGGGTCATTGTGGGAGGCGATAGCATTATTTAATCCCGAAATATCAAACCCCAATTTAATATCACCCGGAGATGTAATCAGAGTTCCTAAAATAATTGAAATTGAGCCTGAAGTTATTAAAAAACCCGTTGAAGATCCTGTTGAAACTGAAATGCCGGATATTCTTGAAATAGCCAATTTTAATTCCGGGTTTGAAGAAAATTTACTTGGAGGGGCTTTCGGCGTATGGGATAAAGATCCAGACGACATAACACAGAGCTGCAGAATGGAATTCGAGAGAAACATTACTTCAACAGGATACGGTTATTCCCTTAAGCTTATATATGATGTAAATTCTCCTAATCCGGCTTACAATGGTTTCTGGATGCATCTCTTAGGGGCAGATTTTACTCCGTATAGTTTCCTCTACCTTTCTGTAAAGGGTGAGCCTGATGCCGGTTTTACAGACAGATTTAAGATTGAGCTTAAAGATACTGAAGGAGTATCCGAAAGTTTCATGCTGGATGGGATAACAGCAAGGTGGCAGGAAAAACGAATTCCTCTTGCTTTTTTTAAAAATATTGACATGTCTTCGGCAGGTGAGTTTGTTGTTGTTTTCGAGGACCAGGTATCGTCACCGAAAACAGGGATTATATATCTGGATAATATCTATGTTAAGTAAACAAAATTTAAGTCTTAATGGTTTAGGGTTAAGGAAAATGCGGTTTTTTATAGTTTTGGCTTTTGTCCTGTTTTTTTCTACAGGTCTTTCTCTGTCGCACACAATACTTGACGCAGGGGGTATGGGCATCTTCAACATAGGCCCAGCGGAAGGGTTCACCAGGCAGAGGTACGATGAAACTCTTGAAAAAGACGTAGTGGAACTTGAGTATTCAATACCCGAGGGTTCCGTTATGGGAGTGTGGACTAACAATTACCCGCAAACACTTGATTCACTTCGGTCCAATGCGATCAGGACTAAAGTTAAAGTGCCTTACGAAAGCCAGGTGCACGAACTGGGACTCCGCCTGGAACTTAAGGGGCCGGGTGAAGAGATGCAGGTCATTCCTCTAAGAATACAGAAGGGATGGAACACCTTTGAAACCCTCATTGAATGGGATTACATTGGAGAACTTAAAGAAGTTGTTCTTGTTGTAGACCCCCTGATAGACGAAAAAACATCAGGCAGCATTCTTTTTACCGCGGAATTTCTTGATATAGATGAAGCTGAATTTGAAAAGCTCAAGGATGACAGGGATTATACTATCCTTGACGCAGGGGGAATGGGTATC
>PWOI01000132.1 GCA_003557485.1 Elusimicrobiota bacterium
GCCGCCTGGATTATCAAGTTTATTAGCGTTAAGAGTTTTAAAGTTAAACGGAGAATGGAATAATTATTGGAAATTACGGGGTGTTCCTTTATGAAAGTGCCCCAAAGTTTTTCTTGCTTCGTGTCATCGAGCTGACATTGCATTGACTCAAGATATTATCTATAATTTTAAAAAATCAGGCAAAAGCAGTTACGTATTGAAACCTTAATTATTGAACAGTCTCAATTAATAAAATCGAAAATTAAATGATTAAACTATATGCTTTAATATTTGTATTTTTCGCAGCAGCATATGGGGAGAGTTTATCTAAAGACCCCCCGCCGGATTTCCCTAATGTATTCATTCTGACCATATCAAGCGTAAGGAATTACGAAACTATTGAAGACCCCGAACATCGGTACATGCCCGGATTTTTTACTGAAATGAAAAAAGAAGGGTTTTTGTATACAAATCTTATAGAGAAAAATTTTGAATTCCATATGCCTCCTGTGCAGGCTATAAATATTGGAATAAACTTTCCCTATGCCCAACTTCCAAACAAAAAACCTTCTATATTTCAGTACCTTTTAAAACAGGGTTCTCTCTCAAAAGAGAGTGCATGGTCTATATCGCACTGGTCAGATTCCGATATCATATTTGAAACAGATGAATTTGGTCCTGATACTTTTCCAAGTCGTGTTTCCTTTAATTTAAATTATTCCGGTCCCGAAGGACTATTAAATGACCGTGAACTTTATTACAGGGATGTTGCGGAGGCTGAAAGGATGAAAAAGTATCCATATCTATATTACTGGCCTCACTGGGATGCCCGTTCACGAGCTATTCATGATATTACCAAAAGAATTATTTCTGAATTAAACCCTAAGTTAGTGCATTATGTTTTGGGTATTCCTGAAACTGCTCATTTTGACTCATATCCCCGGTACGTTCATTGTATCTTGGAACTTGACAGCCAGATTATGGACATTTGGAATTTAATACAGGAAGAGTCTTTTTACAAGGATAACACCTTTTTATTTGTTGTTGTTGACCACCAGAGAAACAGGTATCATATGCATCATGATGAGAAGTGGTTTAAACCCGGCCGCAATACATGGATGTATGTTTTTGGTCCCGGGGTAAAGAAAAACAAATCTTCGGATGAGCCCGTGCAGCACATTGACATATTTAAAACTGTATCAAAACTATACGGTCTTAACACGCATCATACCAATGGCGTTTTTCTTGAAGGTTGTTTTGAACTGGAATTCATTGATAAACTCAGATAAAACAGCCATACAAGGTGAGTCATCGGGCTCAGAAAAGGACTCTTTGGTCGTACTTGAGTTTTTCTGCAGCTCCGGGCGTTGCTCAGGCAGACCTGAAAAACGGTATTTCCGCAGGAGTTATTAAGTTGAGCGAGAATAGTTTTAAAAAATATATTTCCTTTTTACGGCACTCAAGGTTCAGTTTCGGGCTGACCGAAGTAATGGTTGTCGCTGCGGTACTTTGTATGCTGCCCAGCCTGATTTTCAGGACGGAAGTTTCCGCATACTATGAAGACCGGGGAAAAATAGAAAACGCGTGTTTTTCTCAAAAAGAGACTCTTAACATTCTGGAGAGGTTTTTAGGAGAAGAAAATCTTCTTACCTCTCTTAAAATCAGAGAGAAATTATTGTCTCTTTCAATAAGCGAATTAGAGGCCTTAAGAGAAAAAACCTCGGGTGAGCCCGGTTATGTTCTTCTGAATGATTTCATAAAGCTTTCTCTTCAAGATAAACCCCTTGAAAGTAAAATTTCTGATATTATTGTAAATGTTACTCCTTTTAAAAAGCCGGCTCCTTTTCTGGAGGGCCATAAGGGGAACTATTACTTATCTGATCTAGCACCTTATGCGGAAAGAGTATATTTTTCAAATCCTGAGTTTGAGTACAGCTCAAGCGACCTGATTAAAAAAGATTGTTCTCACTGGGTGAACCCGGAATATGCCGGAAATAAATCATTCCAGTTGAAGGAGGAGCTTCAGGGGAATCCCTCTGAGAAACGTGCCGGGAATATGGAACCGGAGTTGCTTTGGATTTATAAAAATGAATGTTCAAGGATTACAAATTCAATAGCTACCGGCCCCAGAAAACCAATGCCGTTAAATTATGAAGGTAGAAGTATCTATCCGGAAGTTAAAGACGGGGTGTTATTTTTTCGGAACAAGCACAGGATTTTCAGTCTTGACTCATATTCAGGTAGAGAAATCTGGAGCTTTCCCAGGGAACAAACTCAGAGTAGTGAATACTACTACACATACAGCCATCCTCACCCGCCTGTGTCGGGAAGAGAACTTCTTGTAACAGGGGAGCGTATATACTCAGAGCTCAGCGGAAAATTCACTGCGTTAGAGATTAAAAGTTCCGGCTTTCCGGAACTTCTTTGGGAAAAAGATCTGGGAGAGTTTGCGCTGTGCGCAAAACCCGTAAAATCGGATAATGTAATTGTTGCTGTATTAATAAATCCCCGCGGGAATATGTGGGTTAACGGATATCACGTTGATAACGGGCAGCTTCTCTGGAATAAATATATTGGACTTTCGTCTTACTCAGTGTCAGCTTCTTCAATATATAAAAAATACGGGGATGCGCTGATTATAGGCACCAACCACGGAGTAGTATTTTCGCTTTTGCCGGATTCCGGGGAGTTGCTCTGGATTAGAAGATATGAGTCAAAAGAGTTTGATTTAAACGAATACTGGCTCTCTGAAGGTTTTAATAAAATGCTGCAAAACAGGAATATTATTGAATATGAGACCGGATTCATGGAATTGGGCAGGGATGATTGCCTGTATTACAAGCCCAGGGAGTCCGGGCATCTTTATATTATATGCCCGGAAACAGGGAGGCTTAGGGAGCAGATACTTTTCGGCGGCAAATACAAGGTTCTCCGGGCAAAAAACTCAAAAGTTTACGTTTTACTTAAAGAAGCGGAGGAGGATAAAAATATTCTTAAGGGAGTTAAGCTGGATACGGGTGAGGTCATTTTTAAGGAGCACCTGATTCCCGGAGAGCTTAAGGGGGTTTTATATAAACCTGGAAATGAGACGGTCTTTAAGATAGGGCCTAAGCTTTATTTTTTCCGAAGTGGAGAGGATCAGAAAACAATATTATCGGCAGTTCTGGATTCGGAAAGCTGGCTTTCGTACGTCTCCGGACAAAATGTTCTTCTCAGCACCAAAGAGGAGATTAAATTTGTTAACCTGAAACCCGGTTCAGCCCCGTATGAGAACACGGGGATAAAAAGAAAACTTGGTTTAAGAGACCATACCCTTGCAACTATTGAAGAAACTGTCTCACAAAAACCTTCAAATAAATCTATTGAACATCTGCATAGTATGGTTTTAAGTGATTCTGAACTTTTCAGGGCCCGCGATTTTTATGAAATACTGGAAAGTAATATTGAGAATTCATCAAACAGGAAATGGCGTCCTTTTATCAAAAAACTAAACCACCTTTACGGTAAGGAGATAATAAAACATAAAAATGTTTATATGAGATTTTCCGGGTACCTGGAGGGAGCTGGTCTTATTGAAAGAAAAACTTATTCAGTAAAAAAGCCGGAGAAAATTCAGGAGGAGACTGGTGGGTTTAAGGCTACATGCCAGAGTCTGCACATTCTTAGGCACAAAAATATACTTAATGAAGAACCGGATGATTTTTTCTTTGTATCGCAAAACGGACAACTTCTTTGTGTACAGGAAAACGGGGTAATAAACTGGGCTTCAGAGATACATTTTCAGCCTAATAATATACTTTCAGTTCTTGGAACCTCATTTGGAAATTTGCGTGGGAAAAACTTTTTGGGCAGTACTCCTGAGATATATGTGTTCAGGGATACGGTAATAATCAATGACAGGATTAATCTCATAGGGTTAAATGCGGAGGACGGGAGTTATTCCTGGAGTATTACTCAAGGCAGGGAGAACTTAAATAAATACAGGACCTATACTCCTGATAACCCCGATGAATTATTCAGAAAATATGATGTAGACCGAAACTTTCTTTCTGAGATAAATATATTATCTGATTTTATAGGCGGGGATTTAATTTTCACCCGGAATAATATGATTTATAAATTAGACCCTGAGACAGGATACGTTCTTAATAAGAAGCAACTCAGAGATATAGATGAGATTAGCTCACTTAAAGCAAATGACGGTTTCATCCATATATATTCCCTGAAAACCGGCATATTTTATAAGATTGACAGTAAGTTCAATATTTCAGAAGAAATTACTGTGAATCAGGAAGAAACTTCAGGAAAGAATGCCGATCCTAATATCTTTTTTAGTGAAAACTTTTATGTTTTCCAATTTCCTCATCGGTCAATTATCATATGCAGGGAGACTGGCGAGTCAAGATATGAGGTTACTGGAAATGGCGGTTATGATACAGCAAAGGCTCTTATAAATGAAGAATGGATAGCATTTGTAAATGATGAAAATTTAAAAAAAATACGGTTTGAAACTCTTAATGAATATCCTGAAAAAAAGCCGGAATCCGATTTGGCGGTTTATTTACCCGAAGGCAGTATTAAATGCCGGGAATATTACTATGATAATGATTTTATAATAATACCGAGGGTTGATAGAGGAGAGATTGTCTTTGAAAAACATATTCTAAATCCAGAATATACTGTTAAGTCATTGGGAGTAACGGAGTTATACCCGGAACTTACCGATGAATATGAGATAAATGTGCCGTATATGTTTTACGTGGGCGGTGTAAAGGATACTTTATATTACTGGATAATATCCGTCAGCTATGATTTGCCGTATAATAAAATAAGAGAATATACCAATATCCGAAATATTATTGGAAAAACAAATCTGATCGGGATATGTCTTAAAACAGGGGCAGTCAATTTTCAACATGAATTTCCGAAATCTCCAGTAGGGGCTTTGACTAATTATGGGGTAGATCTGCAGTATGGTTTACAGCAGTTTGCCGAGACCAGTAACTTTATTTTGTACTGTTTTTCAGGAAGGCTGCTATTTAGCAGCAGGAAGCCGTAAGGAGCAAAGTTCTGGAGGTATTTGAAATAGAATACCCTCTTCAGTGCTGCACTTTTGTCCAATTCTTCAGACTTATACTATACATAATACTTTTTAAGCTGATTTTGTTTTTTAAGAGGCCTTTTACTGTTATTAGACCGAATTTTATGTAGTCACATAATATAGCCAAACGCCTCATTGTATTTGGGAATTGCGGTTTTGATAATAGAGCGCAATAAAGCCTTATTAAGTATTATTATGCTTCCAGTTATCAATTAACTTGGAATATAATATTTTCTGCTCAAGGTCAGCGATCAGGTGAATATTGCCAGAGGCAAGGGCGGTTATGCTGTTCC
>PWOI01000204.1 GCA_003557485.1 Elusimicrobiota bacterium
AAAAGAGTGTTTTCATAAGAATAGAATCGGAAAAGGAACTTTACTAAATGGCGCGTGATTTCAAAAAAGGCGTCATAGAAAGGTTCTCCTGTGTCCTTCCGGTAACGGATAAAACGCCAGTAATTACACTGCAGGAAGGATCCACCCCTCTTATAGAAGCTTCTAATATTAAGAAAGAGCTGGGGGTAAATTTCAGAATATTTTTAAAATACGAAGGGATGAACCCAACAGGGTCTTTCAAAGACCGCGGTATGACGGTAGCTGTTTCAAAGGCTGTTGAAAAAGGAGCACACGCCGTTATATGCGCATCAACCGGGAACACTTCTGCTTCGGCCGCAGCCTATGCTGTAAAAGCCGGTATTAAATGTATGGTAGTCATACCTGAGGGCTCAATAGCGCTGGGCAAACTCTCTCAGGCACTTATTCACGGGGCAAGCGTTGTTGCGGTAAAGGGGAATTTTGACAGGTGTCTTGAACTGGTCAGGGAGATATGCGAGAGCTATAAAGTCGAGCTCGTCAATTCGCTTAACCCTTTTAGGATAGAAGGGCAGAAGACCGCCTCCTATGAAATAGCGGAGGCTCTGGGCCGCTCACCGGACTATCAGTTTATGCCTGTAGGCAATGCCGGCAACATAACAGCCTACTGGAAAGGATACTGCGAACTTAAGGAAAGCAGGGGTTACGCTCCTCCCAGAATGATGGGCTTTCAGGCTGCAGGCTCGGCGCCTATAGTTGAAGGTAAAAAAGTAGAAGATCCGCAGACCGTTGCAACCGCCATAAAGATAGGAAATCCCGCTTCGTGGCAGCAGGCCGTTGAAGCCCGCGACTCTTCCGGCGGGGTTATAGACAGAGTTACGGATGAAGAAATAATCAAGTCCTGGCGTCAGCTGGCCGCCAAGGAAGGAGTTTTTGTCGAACCGGCTTCCGCCGCTTCGCTTGCAGGACTCAGAAAATATTTAGAATTAGGGAAGATGGATCCGGCTTTTACCGGGGATGTAGTCCTTATACTAACCGGACACGGGCTGAAGGACCCGGATATTGCAGTGGAAACCGTAAGCAGGCCTCCCGTGGTTGAAGCGGATATAGAAGAGGTTGTGCGTACTGCCGGAATCGAATGAAAGAGTTTAAAGTAAAAGTTCCGGCTACGGTAGCCAACCTGGGCCCGGGTTTTGATGTTCTGGGTATGGCGGTGGAGATTTATCTGACCGCATCGGTCAAGGAAAAAGAGGGCTTTGTAATAGAACCCGAAGAAGGGGATGCTCTTTCCGGTGCAGTTGTTTACATAGCGGATGAAAATAAAATGCAGCTGCCGGTCAATATAACTATTGAGCAGGGTCCGGACGCTGTACCAAGGAAAAGCGGACTCGGTTCTTCCGCTGCCGCAAGGGTAGCAGGAATTATGATTGCCGGAAAACTCCTGGGACTTGATCTCGACAGCCTTGATATAGCGCGCAAGGCGGCAGAACTTGAAGGCCATCCGGATAATGCCGTACCTGCCGCAGTAGGCGGTATAACCATATGCTATAAATCTGCTGAGGGTGTTGAGTACAAAAAAATAGACCCTGCGCCGGGTTTGAAAGTAGTTATAGCAGTGCCTAAGCTTCAGACTGATACAGAGGAGGCAAGAAAGCTTCTTCCTGAAAAAGTTTCGGTAGAAGACGCCGTTTATTCAGTTTCACGCGCATCACTTTTAATAAAAGCTCTTGTGGAAGGAGATTTTGATTCCCTTTCCGAAGCAATGAAAGACCGGCTTCATCAGCCATGCAGGAAGAAACTAATTCCCGGTTTTGACGAAATAGTAACTGAGAGCCTCAGGGCAGGCGCCTACGGAACAGCCATTTCAGGTTCCGGTCCTTGCGTTTTTTCTTTTGCCCCGGAAAAAACAGCCGCTAAAGCAGGTGAGGCAATGGTAAATGTTTTCAAAGATAAAGGAGTTGAGTCAGAATATATAGTGACAGAGATAGCAAAACAGGGAGCGCAGATAATTGAATAACAGGATTGTGGTTCAGAAATATGGAGGAACTTCGGTTAGGGATGCTGACCGGATAAAGAATGTAGCCGGCAGGATAATAGAGACGGTTAAAGAAGGCAACAGTGTCGTGGCAGTTGTCTCGGCTCCCGGTGATACGACTGACCGGTTGATGGAAATGGCCTATTCCATAACACCGCAGCCCGATGAAAGAGAACTTGACGTCCTTCTTTCTACAGGGGAGCAGCAGGGTATATCCCTTGTGGCAATGGCTATAAAGCAGGCCGGTTTCACCGCCGTCTCCCTTACGGGCGCGCAGGTTGGCATAATCACCGATAACGCGCACAGCAGGGCAAGAATAAAAAGCATAAACACAGAGAAGCTTAAAAAAGCCCTGGAAAAACACAACGTGGCTATTGTAGCCGGTTTTCAGGGTGTTTCCATGGAAGAGAATATAACCACTCTCGGGCGCGGAGGCAGCGATCTCTCCGCTGTTGCCCTGGCATCGGTCCTTAAAGCCGATGTCTGCGAGATATATACAGATGTAGACGGGGTATACAGTACAGACCCGTCAGTCGTGCCGCAGGCAAGAAAAATAGATGAGATAACTTACGACGAGATGCTTGAGATGGCTTCCGCCGGAGCGGGAATTATGCAGTCCCGGTCAATGGAAGTTGCCAAGAAGAATAATATAAAACTGCATATAAGGTCGTCATTAAAGGAAGATAATTTCAGAAGAGGAACAATAGTTATGGAAGAAACAAAAGATCTGGAACAGGTTGTAGTAAGGGGCGTAACGCTGGATACGGACCAGGTTAAAATGACAATAGTTGATGTGCCGGACGAGCCGGGTGTGGCCGCCAAGATTTTTGGATCCCTGGCGGAAGGCAATATTAACGTTGATATGATAGTACAGACTTCCCCTCACGAAAAGGGTGTGAACGATATTTCCTTCACAGTTGATAAGTCCCGCCTGAAAGATGCTGCTGATATGCTTGAGAAAGTAAGGGAAGAGATAGGCGCAGGCAGGATACTTACCGATGAAAGCGTAGCCAAAGTATCAATAATAGGAGTAGGTATGCGCAGCCATGCCGGTGTTGCCGCAAGAATGTTTGAAGTTCTTGCCAAAAATAGTATAAATATAGAGATGATATCTACATCGGAAATAAAGATTTCCTGTGTGGTGGAAGAAACCGAAGGAGAAAAAGCCGTTAAAGCGCTCCATAATGAATTCTGCGAAGAATAAAAAGAAAATATATGTGCTTGATACTACCCTCAGGGATGGTACCCAGGCCGAAGGCATATCCCTTTCTGTAGACGATAAGCTTAAGATAACTGAAAAACTTGATTATCTCGGAGTAGACTATATAGAAGGAGGCTGGCCGGGCTCAAACCCGAAAGATGTAGAATATTTTAAAAGGGTCAAGGACCTGAAGCTTAACCATTCTAAAGTAACCGGATTTACTTCCACGCGCCGTAAAAACATATCGCCCGAAAAAGATAAAATTCTTAATACCGTAGTTGAAGTTGCTCCTCAGGCCTGCTGTATATTCGGCAAGACCTGGGACCTCCATGTGGAAAAAGCGCTGGGTACCACTGGAGAAGAAAATCTTAAGATGATTACCGAATCGGTTGAATACCTGACCGGTAAAGGAATAGAAGTTGTCTTTGACGCCGAACATTTCTTTGACGGTTATTTCAACAATCCCGAGTACTCAGTTAAATGCCTTAAAGCTGCCGAAAAAGGCGGCGCGGTAAATATAACGCTCTGCGATACCAACGGGGGGAGGCTGCCCGACGAAATAGCAGCAGCCATTAAAGCTGTACAGAAAGAAGTCAAGGTTCCTCTGGGCATACACGCGCATAACGATTCTGAGGTAGCTGTAGCAAATACTGTCTCGGCAGTTGAAGCCGGATGCAATATGGTTCACGGAACTATAAACGGATACGGCGAAAGGTGCGGGAACGCTAACCTATGCTCGATAATAGCCAACCTTCAGATTAAAAAAGGGTACCTGCTCATTCCTGAAAACAATATGAAGCACCTGACGGAGGTTTCCAGGTACATTGATGAGATTGCCAATGTAATACCGGATCACAGGCAGCCCTTTGTCGGCCATTCGGCATTTGCCCACAAGGGAGGAATACACGTCAGCGCTGTCAAAAAAGATACGACGACCTACGAACATATACATCCCGAAGAAGTAGGAAACGAAAGACGGATCCTGCTTTCCGAACTTGCAGGAGCCAGCAATATAGGTTTCAAATCAGGGGAGTTTGGCGTAAAGGTGAGCAAGGAAGCTGAAAGAAAGCTTCTTGAAAAAGTTAAAAACCTTGAAAAAGACGGTTACCAGTTTGAAGGAGCGGAAGGTTCTTTTGAACTTCTGATGAAAAAAGAAACAGGTGAGTATAAAAAGTTTTTTGACCTGGAAGGTTTCAGGGTTATCATCGAAAGCGACAGTTGCGGCCAGATGCGCTGCGAAGCCACAATAAAACTTCTGGTAGATGGTGAGGAAGAACATACTGCCGCGGAAGGGGACGGTCCTGTTAATGCGCTGGACAACGCTCTCAGAAAAGCCCTGGAAAATTTTTATCCCGAACTCAAAAAAGTTTCTCTCTCTGACTTTAAAGTCAGGGTTATAGATGCAAAACGCGGAACGGCCGCAAAAGTAAGGGTTTTGATTGAATCAAAGGACGGAGAACATACGTGGGGAACTATAGGGGTTTCGGAAAACCTTGTTGAAGCATCGTGGAAAGCCCTGGTTGACAGTATAGAATACAAACTTTTGAAGAGTCAGCAGAACTGATATGTTCGGTAAGAAAGAGACTCTTATCATTTTAGTCGCTTTTATAATCCTCACACCTGCAATCGCATTTCTTGCCCTAAACTGGGACAGAGAAGCAGAAGAAGCCAGAGAAGTAAAACAGATCCTGGAAGTTCCGGAGATAGATACCCCGGGTTTCATACGTACCCCGCCGCGTCCGCCAGCCGCACCTGCTCCCGCACAGCCCAGGGAAATAGAAATTCAAGAAGAAGAAAAAGAGGAAGAAGACACCAGCAGAACAATAGACTTGTTTTGAGAGAGAATAAATAATTAAAAAAATATAATTGATTCACAGCAAAAAAACTACTAATAATTATCGTAAAATATGCACTCGCATTATTAAGTTTTTTGTTTTTTTAGCAATCCTTGCTGTATTTAATTCCTCAGTTCCCTTATTTGCAACAACGCATCCTGTCTTTAACGAAACAGTTAATCTTTCAACAACTCAAATAAAAGCTACTTTTTATGATTCACGGGAAAATTGTGCATTTATAAAAACGCACTGTAAAAAGAATATTATTATTAATGGCATAGAAGATAGAAGATCTGAATGGTATAGGGATATTCGGAATAACCTCAGGGAACCAATGAGAGTTTTCATTTTTTTTGAATCCAGCAGAATTGCTGATATAGATGCTGCTGTATTGACCTCTCCTTCCTATATAACTGCAATGCGTAGAATGGTAGATGACTTCAATGTGAGAAAAGTATATGTGCCGGATATTCCAGTTAAAGGATATTACAGAGCTTTTTTGGATTATCTTACTCTGAGGAATATTGGATTTGAATTTTTCAAAACAGGAGACATAATAAAATTAGGTTCAACTGAACTTGAGATATTAAAATGCTCCAACCGGGATAACGGGAGACCTATCGAAAGCATAGTAAGGTTTTCCTATAAAGAAACTAAAATATTATTTGCCGGCAGAGCTAGTTTAACCTCCCAGAATTATCTTAGAGAAAAAGTGGGTGAAAATCTCATTAGTACTATTTTAAAACTTGTTAATTATGGATATTCGCCTTTAGACTCAGAGTTTATTAAAAAAGTTAATCCCGGGTATACAATAATATTTGCCAATCCCGATAAAACCCGCCGGGAAAATATTAATTCAATAGTTAATAAGTGTGCTTACAATGGCAGTGAAGTTTTTCGCAGTGATTCATACAACATAATTACTATGGAAGGCGGAACACTTCAACAAACTTATAATTCTACTATTAGAATAATATCAGACGGGTATAATTACAAAATAGTATCTCCAAAGAATTTGGATAAAATAAAAGAAGAGATCTTCCATCTTCAACCCCCGCAGATTGAATACTCCTACAACAGAATGTGCTGCAAACTCCTTGATACTAAAATAAAAGAGGAAACTCCTTATGTTGAAGTACTGCTTGACGGCGATTATTTTCCAGCGGTAGCAAGAGAAATAGACCAGGCCGTCCACAGTATTTATATGGTAATGTTTTTTGTGAATATGGGCCAAAGAGATACAAATCCCGTAAACATACTTATAGATAAACTTATACAGGCAAGGCAAAGGGGTGTAAAAGTTAAGGTCCTACTGGAAAAACCGCGTGAAAGAGATGAAGACGATTTCGATTTCCTTGATTACAATAACACCAAGGTTTACAGGTGGCTTGCAAATGCCGGCATTGATGCAAGAATGAGCCCGCCGGAAGAAAAAACACATCATAAATATATAGTCTTTGACAACGAATTTACAGTAATAGGTAACCATAACTGGTCGCAAACGGCCCTGGAAGGAACGCAGTATGAGGCGGCAGTGCTTATACAATCTGAAGCAGTAGCAAGAAGGTTTATAAACAACTACTATGACAGCCTTAATTAAAAAGAAATTCAAAATTAGCAGGATAATTCTTTTTAGTTTATTACTTGTAACATTAACGGGCACTTATTCTTCAGGACATAGGGGCTATAAAGCCGATTTTGTTCAGCCTCTTTTCGAACGTGAATATGAAGAAACAGTAATGGAGTTATTAAGACAAGCCCGTAAATCTATTTATGTTTCTATGTATTTTATTCAAATGTCGGAAATAGAGGTCCTTCCGGTTAATCAACTAGTCAATAGGCTTATTGAAGCGCACGAGAGAGGAGTCGAAGTATATGTTGTTCTTGAGGGGGGCAATCGTACCGAATTTATTAATCGTCTTAACAAAGAGGTTAAAAACAGGCTGGAAGATGTAGGTATTCGCGTAAGGATGAATAGTTCACGGACAATTAATCATGTTAAGTTAATTGTTGTTGATGATTTTATATCAGTTATAGGGTCTCATAACTGGACATTGACAGCATTCCGCAGAAACCAGGAATCATCGGTTATGATAAAATCGGCTGATGTTGCCAGAGACTTTAAGAGATATTTATTAAGGTTAAGATAAAGTACATATTACATATTATTTATGTAGCTGTCTGATAAAAATTAAAGCATTAAAATTGGATCCGTATTTTTATTTTTGATAAAATGCCTTAATTGAGATTTAAGATATTAGTCAGAGATAAACATTCTGGATAAAAACACACTCTTTATACAGAATAGTATGATAATGGTTTATGTTTTGTCTGGTGGTTAGAAGTAGTATCAAGTAGATTTCTTTTAAAAAAAATTAGTAATTGATGTATAATTGTTTATAATATTAGAAAAGTGTCTTCGTTTCTTGTGTTGTCGATGCCGGCAATGTAGTGCCATTTTAGGGGAGGTATCCTCGAATTATATCGTATTTCTAATTGAGAGAAAGTATTTATTAAAAAACAAAAAAGTTACAAAACATTAATAATTTATCTATCAGTAATATGTACATCAGTTTTCTGTAGTATGTATATTTTTGCTGGCGATATTATTCCAATAGAACCGCCAATAGTTATTTCTGTAAATATTTCTCTTTATGTATCACCGAAAGAGGGATTTGCACCCCTTACGGTATTTGCATCTTATAGTATAGATAGAGAAGAGGCTTACGCTGAGAAAAAGGCACATAGGTATTCTGGTTCCGCTGGCTTCACAAAAGAAACCCTTACGAGGAATATTTTCGAAACAGGTGAAAGACAATATGGGTTTTTAAATCCCGGAACTTATCCGATAAGAATAGAAAAAACTTACGGGGAAATAACAGCTGTAGCTGAAAGAATAATTTCAGTTTTTGATGAGGAAAAACATACTGCTGATGACGAAGAAGAAAATGAGGGAAAGGGTAATCATGAGAGGATCGATATACCACCCGATGTGGGTTATAATCCCCCTCTAATAGTGCCTGTGCTTCCAGTGCTTTTTTAGGATAGTGTTGTGTTATACAGTTAAAACTGTGGTATTATATGGAAGGAGACCGCTCTTACAAGTGTATAGAAAGGAGGTAATGTATATAATATAGAGTATTCAAAATATACTCTTTTTATATGCGATAAATATGTGTTTCAGAAAAAAACCACTAATATGTTTCGGTGTACTAGCAATATTTATATTGTTGTTTTGTGGGTATATAAGAGGTAATTCACATTTAGATAGTATTAAAGAAGCGATATCAGTAGGAAATTATAATGAAGTTTCATTATGTGCAAAACTGAACTTAAAGGAAGATCCGGAATCTGCATTATCTAAGGCGATACTTACATATATTGATTACGAAGATTTAATGATTATTGAGGCTATGGAAAACGAAGATGTAGAGGCAGTAATCCTATTGCTTGAAACGGGGATTGAGTTAGATAAAAGAAGACCTGAAGACGGGAACACCGTTTTAATTCAAGCCGCACGAGCAGGATATATAAATATCGTGAAAAAGTTAGTTAAGGCAGGTGCAGATATAAATTTAGCAAGAAATGATGGAGGAACAGCTTTGTTGGGGGCTGCATATGAAGGACACAGAGATATAGTGAAATTTTTGTTGGAAGCAGGAGCGGATGTGAAAGCGCAAATGATAGATGGTACAACACCTTTGATATATGCGGCGTACAAAGGATTTACAGATATTGTGAAAGATTTGATTATGGCAAAAGCTGATATCAATGCACAAACATATCACGGAAATACTGCATTAATGTATGCAATTTTTGCAGGACACATAGAAACAGCAAAAGTTTTAATTCAATTAGAAATCGATGTAAATAAGAAAATGAATGATGGAACAACAGCTCTGCATATTGCTTCAGATAAGGGTTTTGAAAAAATAGTAGAAAAATTGATAGGAAAAGGAGCTAATATAAATGCAAGGACTAATGGGGGTGTTACCGCGTTAATGTATGCAGCCAGCAAGGGTTTTAAAAATATCGTGGAATATCTTATAAATGCGAAAGCTGATATTAACGCACAAAGTAATCAAGGTGGTACAGCATTAATTTCTGCGATAACGAGCGGACATTTTGAAATAACAAGAATTTTGTTAAAAGCAGGAGCCGATATAAATCATCAAATGGAGGATGGTGCAACAGCTTTAATAGTAGCGGCTGATAATGGTCATAAGAATGTAGTGGAAATTTTAATACGGGCCGGAGCTGACGTAAATATAAAAAGTGATATGGGAAATACTGCATTGATTCATGCGGCACGTCGTGGGCATGTTGATATAATGAATATATTATTAGAGGCTGGAGCTGACATAGATGAAACAAACAGGTATGGTTCTAATGCATTAGTTTTAGCCACGTTAGGTAACAACTTGGAGGCAGTTGAATATTTGTTGGATTCTGGAATTGATGTTAAACAGCATATGAAAGATGGCAATACGGCATTAATAATTGCTGTTGAGAATGGATACAATGAGATTGCAAAGGTTTTGGTGCGTGCCGGAGTGGATGTAAATGCGGAAAGGATTATTAGGACTAGGGCTTTAATGTATGCAGTTGAAAGAGGATGTAAGGAAATGGTAGTAATTCTTATAGAAGCCGGGGCTGATGTTAATGTGAAAGATGGCAAAGGAAGAACAGTTTTAATGATGGCTAAAGAAAACAACCGTAAGGAAATAGTAGAGATTTTGAAGAGGGCGGGAGCTAAACGTTGAGTAGATTTTATAAACCCCTACATTGGAAAAAGACATTTGGGAAGTGTTAAGATATTGAAAATAGATAATTCATAGGGGGAGTCTCCATTAAATCACATTTAATAAGTTTTGGCCAAAAACCAAGCATACGCAATAATGGGAAGAGGAATGCGATATTATGCCTGATTCTTATTCCTCCCGGTGATTGGGAATATGACCCTGACACAATGGAGATAAAGTCTGAATCCCACCCTGACTTGTAGTATTCTTTCCGATAGAATATGCTAATAGTTGGTGGGGCAATGACTTTTACAGAGCATTCGAGATAGACTCATTGGTCAAGCAACGCATAGAGAAAATTGAGTATAAAAAACAATAAAACTATATTAAATCTATTGATAGGTTTGTTTCTAATTGCGAATTTAGTAATTGCCAGGGAAACAAATGATAAGCAGCTGAGGGAAACAATAGAAGATTGGGAAAGAAAATCTCTTGAGGCCTATTTTGAAGAAGATTTTAAAATTATAAAAGAAGCAAGAGATGAATATCTTGCAATAATTAATGAGTTTCCTGATAGTTCTTTTGCGTATTCAGCTCTGGCTGACGCGTACTACTACCTGAGTGAGTATGAGAAATCTATTGAAAATGCTGAAAAAGCTCTGAAATTAAACCCGAATCATCGCCCGGCATATCCTACAATAGGGAGTTGCTATATAGTAATAGGGTACAGATATGAAGAACAAAATAAAATGGAGGAGGCCAGAAGATATTATTTGAAGGCGAAAGAGAAGTTTGAAAAGGCCCTTGAATTTGAAACTACTGAGTTGCAGGAATCTATGGATAAGATGCATATTGCTAATTTAAGAAATGTTATTGAAAGAATTGATAGAGATATGGTGTATGAAACTATAGAAAATCTTAGAAAATTAGCACGGAAAGCAGCAGATGAGGAGGATTATATTTCTGCCGCCAGGTATTTAGAGAAGGTTTTGGAAATAGATCCCAGACCCGAATATGTAAAAAATACATTAAATTACTCCTATAGCAGAATTGGTCGATATTATAATGTTGGGAAAGATTACCATAATGCAGTCAAATATTTCAAAAAAATATTAGAAGAATTTCCTGATTATGAGCCGGAGACGACGCATAAGGAATTAGCAAATATTTATAGAGAATTGAAAGAATATGAAAGAGCAAAAGAACATTTTATGGAGGTTTTAAATTTAAATCCGGAGAATAGGGGGGCAAAATGGGGGTTGGAAGAAGTAGGGCGGGAATTGCAAAGAAACGATAATTGATTGGAACTTGTTGAATTAGGAATATAAAAAATAGTGAAAAATCTCACCCTGATTTGTGGTGTGGTCTCAAGTAGGATATGCGAAGAGTTGGTGGGGGTGATGACTTTTACAGAACATTTTGGGTTGACTCTTTTTTTATTTGCTCCTCTGTTACATAGAACCCAAATATTTGCGAATTTTGGGAAAATTCTTATACTTATTCCAATGGACAGTTGAGTTTCTGGCGGTGGAGAAAAAGAGGAAGCAAGTAAACGGGAGTAAAGATGAGAAGTGACAGAGTTAAAAAAGGCCCGCAGAGAGCCCCATCAAGGGCTCTTCTTTATGCATGCGGGGTTGATAGTGAGGATATTTATAAAAAGCCGTTTATAGGGATAGCATCTAGCTACACCGATGTGGTGCCGGGCCATGTTCATATGGAAAGGCTTAAATCAGCCATTGAAAAAGGCATATACGCATCCGGCGGCATCTCTTTTACTTTCGGCACCCCTGCAATATGTGATGGTATTGCGATGGGTCATAAGGGAATGAATTATTCCCTTCCTTCCCGGGAGATTATTGCCGACTGCGTTGAAACTATGGCTGAAGCGCACGGTTTTGACGGACTGGTTCTTCTGACCAGCTGCGATAAAATAACGCCGGGTATGCTTATGGCGGCAGCACGTTTGAATATACCTTCAATAGTTGTCACTGCAGGCCCTATGCTTGCCGGCAGAAAAGCTTCCAAGAGGCTTTCTCTTGTCAGGGATACTTTTGAGGCAGTGGGTAATTTTGAAGCAGGGAATATAAAAAAAGAAGAACTGGAAGAGCTGACCCTGCGCGCCTGCCCGGGCGCGGGTTCCTGCCAGGGACTCTATACTGCCAATACGATGAACTGCCTTACCGAGGCAATGGGAATGAGCCTGCCTGGCGCGGGGACTGCTCCCGCTGTTTCGGCTAAGAAAGAACGCCTGGCATACCGCAGCGGCAAACGAGTGGTTGAACTGGTTAAAAAGAATATAAAACCCCGGGATATAATCAATAATGCTTCCATACACAACGCTGTTGTTGTTGATATGGCTACGGGTGGTTCTACCAATACAGTTCTTCATCTTCCGGCTGTGGCAAAGGAGGCCGGTTTAAAGATGGATCTTGGACTCTTTGACAGGATAGGAAGAAAAACTCCCCAGATTTTAAGTCTGAGGCCCGGCGGAGAATATTTTATGGAGGACCTTGAGTATGCCGGAGGAATAGGTGCGGTTCTAAACAGGTTGCAGAGTTTTATTAAAGATAATATAACAGTATCGGGGAAAAATATAAAAGCGATAGCTGCGGAAAGCGTTGTTGAAGATATTGAAGTAGTAAGATCAAAATCAAACCCCTATAGGCCTACAGGAGGTATTGCCATACTTTACGGCAACCTCTGCCCGTCAGGTGCTGTTGTAAAACAGTCCGCTATGGATAAGAAAAATATGGTAATGAAGGGCAAGGCAAAAGTTTTTAACAGCGAAGAGAGCGCAATGAAGGCCATACGCGGCCGGAAAATTAAAAAAGGGGATGTTATTGTCATCCGCTATGAAGGCCCGGCAGGCGGTCCCGGAATGAAGGAGATGCTTAACCCGACTTCGCTTATATGCGGGATGGGGCTTGAGAAGGACGTTGCCCTAATTACGGATGGAAGGTTTTCCGGGGGTACCAGGGGTCCTTGCATAGGCCATGTTTCTCCGGAGGCTGCTGCAGGGGGCGCGATTGCCGCTCTCAAGGATGGAGATATAATAGAGATTAATATACCAGAGCGTTCACTTAATGTCCGTCTGACACAGCAGGACATTGAAATGAGAATGCTTAGGTGGAAAAAACCTGTAAAGAAACTTTCCGGGTGGCTTAAAAGGTATGCCCGAATGGTTACATCGGCCGACGAAGGGGCCGTTTTGAAATAAAATAAGGAGGAAGAGATGCGCGGTTCAAAAATACTGCTTGAAAGTCTGAAAAAAGAGGGAGTTGAAATAATGTTCGGTATCGGCGGCGGTTCGGTAATACCTCTTTTTGATGAGCTTCACGATGATAAAGATATTAAGTTTATGCTGACACGGCACGAACAGGCCGCTGCCCATATGGCGGACGGATATGCGCGGGCTACGGGCAAGGTCGGAGTCTGTGTGGCAACATCAGGCCCCGGGGCTACAAATCTTGTTACAGGCCTTGCTACGGCTCATCTGGATTCCATTCCGGTTGTTGCGATAACCGGTCAGGTTGCGACGCATCTTGTCGGGAATGACGCCTTTCAGGAGGCCGATACAACCGGTATAACCAGGCCTGTTACAAAGCATAATTATCTTGTTACGGATGTTAAAGAACTCGCGCATACTATAAAAGAGGCGTTTCATATTGCAAGGTCTGGAAGGCCCGGCCCGGTCCTTATAGATCTTCCCGTTGACGTGCAGAAAGACGAGTGCAGGTTTTCTTACCCTAAAACAATATCTATCAGGGGTTATAATCCCAAGCTTACAGGGCATAAGAAACAGATAGAAGCGGCAGCCAAAGCAATAAACGCATCTGAGAAGCCTGTTATATATGCCGGTGGAGGAGTTATTACTTCCGATGCTTCGCAGGAACTGACAAAAATGGCTCAGAAAGGTAAAATACCTGTTACCGGAACTCTTATGGCTACCGGATCTTTCTCTGATTATTCACCGCTTTCTCTTGCTATGCTCGGTATGCATGGTACTTACTATGCTAATCAGGCTATGCAGAAGGCAGATCTGATTATTGCCATCGGATCCCGTTTTGATGACCGGGTGACCGGGCGGCTTTCTAGTTTTGCCCCGGGCGCTAAGATTATTCACATTGATATAGACCCCACTTCTATATCCAAGACGGTTGCGGTTGATATTCCAATTGTTGGCGACTGTAAGAATGTTCTTAAGGTTCTTACTCCCCTGATTGAGAAGAAAGAACGCAAGCCCTGGCATCAGCAGATTAAAGAGTGGAAAGATAAACATCCTATGACATACAGGAAGGACAATAAACTGCGTCCCCAATATGTTATAGAACAGCTTGATAAACTGTCAGGTGATAATACTATTATCGCTACCGAGGTTGGTCAGCACCAGATGTGGGCAAGGCAGTTTTATAAATACAAAAAGCCTAGAACCTTTCTTACATCGGGCGGACTGGGAACAATGGGATACGGGTTCCCGGCGGCTATCGGTGCAAAGATGGGCAAAAAAAATATGACGGTAATAGATGTTGCCGGAGACGGAAGCTTTCAGATGAATATTCAGGAACTGGCAACTGCTGTTATAAATGAAATACCGGTTATTGTTGCGGTCTTGAATAATAATTATCTGGGTATGGTGCGTCAGTGGCAGGAACTCTTCTTTGACAGGAGGTACAGCCAGGTCTGTTTGGGCGCATGTCACGAGAAACGTGTTCCGGATTTTGCCGCTATTGCCGAGGCCTATGGCGCTAAAGGAATAACTGTCAAGACAAAGAAGGAAGTTCCGGGCGCGATAAAGCAGGCTCTTAATTACAAGAAGGGTCCGGTAGTTATTGATTTCATTGTTGAAAAAGAAGAAAATGTCTACCCGATGGTTCCTGCCGGGGCGGCTCTTGATGAGATTCTGCTGGAAATGGCTTAAAGTAAAAGGAGTTCAAATTGATGAGACATACAATTTCAGTTTTAGTTGAGAACAAATTTGGTGTTCTGGCAAGGATATCCGGCCTTTTCAGCGCCCGGGGTTACAATATAGATTCACTTGCTGTCGGGGTAACTGAAGATCCGGGTATTTCCAGAATGACGATTGTAGTGGGAGGGGACGAGGCAGTACTCGAGCAGGTCACAAAACAGCTCAATAAACTTCCTGAAGTCATAAAAGTGAAAGATTTCCTTAATGTTGATTATATTGAGAGAGATCTTGTGCTTGTAAAGATAAAGGCTGCAAAGAATATAAGGCCCGAAATAATGCAGATAGCTTCTATATTCAGGGCAAAGGTTGTTGATGTCGGCCAGAGTACGCTGACTTTAGAGATGACGGGCGACGAAGATAAAATAAGGGCTTTTGTGGAACTTATAAAACCTTATAATATCCAGGAACTGGCAAGGACCGGTACCATAGCGCTTGAACGAGGAGGAAAATAATGAGTGCAAAAATTTACTATGAGAACGATGCGGATTTAAAAAATCTTGAAGGGATGAAGGTAGCCGTAATAGGATACGGCAGCCAGGGGCATGCCCAGGCGCTTAACATGAAAGATTCGGGTATTGATGTTATTGTTGCTGAAATGCATGGAACCGATAATTACCAGCAGGCAGTAAAAGACGGGTTTAATCCCGTAACTGCTTCCGAAGCAGCCGCCCAGGCTGACTGGATACAGTTGCTGGTGCCTGATACGGTTCAGTCTAAGGTCTTTGAAGAGATTAAGGATGTAATGGCCTCAAAAGATAAAGCGGTTCTTGGATTCTCACATGGTTTCAATATACGTTATGGAAAAATCGTTCCGCCGGAAAATTGTGATGTCGTTATGGTAGCCCCCAAGGGCCCGGGACATCTTGTAAGGCAGGTTTATAAGGAAGGAAACGGAGTACCGATGCTTGTTGCAGTTGAAAAGGATGCTTCAGGTAAAGCAATGCAGCTGGCTCTTGCTTATGCAAAGGCCTGCGGCGGCACCAGAGCCGGTGTTATAGAAACTACTTTTACTGAAGAGACCGAAACGGACCTTTTCGGTGAGCAGGTAGTTCTGTGCGGCGGAGTTGTTGAGCTTATGAAAAAAGGTTTTGAGACTCTTGTCGAAGCAGGATACCAGCCGGAAATCGCGTACTTTGAATGCTTGCACGAAATGAAACTGATTATAGACCTGGTATATGCAAAGGGCATTTCTTATATGAACTACTCTATATCTGATACCGCAGAGTATGGTGAATATTCAAGGGGAGATAGAGTAATTACTTCAAAAACAAAAAAAGAGATGAAGAAGATACTAAAAGAAGTCCAGTCCGGAAAATTTGCCGAAGAGTGGATAAAGGAAAACGAAAACGGACTTCCGGTATTTAAAAAGAAACGCAAAGAGACTGAAGAGCATCTTATAGAGAAGACAGGTGCAAAATTAAGGGATATGATGGATTGGCTGAAAAAATAAAATGAAAAAGCTGATCGTATTTGATACGACACTGCGCGACGGCGAACAATCGCCGGGCGCAAGCATGAATATGGCAGAAAAACTGCAAATAGCCCGGCAGCTGGAGGCTATGGGAGTTGATGTAATAGAGGCCGGGTTTCCGATAGCTTCAGAAGGAGATTTTGAAGCAGTGAGTATGATAGCTTCGGAAATGAAAAGGGCTTCCGTATGCGGCCTGGCCCGCGCTGTTGAAAAAGACATTGCAAGGTGCTGGGAAGCGGTCAAGAATGCCAAAAAGCCGCGTATACATACGTTTATTGCAACCAGCCCCATACACCGCAAATCTAAGCTTAAAATGAGTAAAGAGCAGATACTTGCGAGTATAGAAAAAGCTGTAAAATATGCCAGGTCTCTATGTGATGATGTTGAGTTTTCGGCTGAGGATGCGACCAGGACAGAAATTGAATTTCTGAAAGAAGCTGTCAGCACTGCAGCCCGCGCCGGGGCCTCTACTATAAACATTCCCGATACGGTAGGTTATGCAATGCCTGCGGAATTTGGCCGTATTATATCCGAAGTAAAGGAAGCGCTTCCTGATGAAACGGTAATAAGTGTACATTGCCACAATGACCTTGGGATGGCTTCGGCTAATTCACTTACAGCTATTCAGAATGGGGCGTCACAGGTTGAGTGCACTGTTAACGGCATAGGGGAAAGAGCCGGAAATGCTTCAATGGAAGAAATAGTGATGAGCATATATACGCGAAGGGATATTTTCGGACTTAAGCTCGGGATAGATACCACAAAAATATATCCCGTATCCAGCCTGGTATCAAGGCTCTGCGGAATCAGCGTTCAGAAAAACAAGGCCGTTGTCGGCGAAAACGCTTTCAGGCATGAAGCGGGGATACATCAGCACGGTGTCCTGCAGGATAAGCTTACTTATGAAATAATGACCCCGGAATCAATCGGGCGTAAAGTTGAATCTCTGGTTCTGGGAAAGCATTCTGGCCGCCATGCCATAAAAGAGCGCCTGACCGCGTTGGGAGTTGATACGGAAAAGATTGATATGGATGACTTCTTTAACAGGTTTAAAAAAGTGGCAGATAAGAAAAAGCAGGTTTTCGATGATGAACTTCTTGCGCTGGTTGAAGACCAGATAGGTACGGTGAAGAAGTTTTTTGAAATAGATTACCTTAATGTTGTGTCGGGAACAAAGACACTTCCTACTGCAACAGTCAAACTTAAAATTACTGATGAAAAGGGTAAAGATAAAGTTTCCCAGGAAGCCGCCTGCGGAGATGGACCGGTAGATGCATGTTATAAAGCTATAAATAAGATTACAGGAATGACTCCAATACTTGTGGATTACCAGATAAAAGCAGTGACCAGCGGCGGTGATTCTATGGGAGAGGTGACTGTAAGTATAAAGGAAAAGGAATCCCGGCACGAGATACACGGCAGAGGAGCTTCTACAGATATTATAGAGGCCTCTGCCCGGGCCTATGTTGCCGCGATTAACAGGTTGAAACTTCTTCAGGAAAGGAATAGATAGAAAATGAGCCTTGCAAGAAACATTTTTGCGGAAAAAACAGGTATAGACTCCAAAAAACTATCCGCAGGCCAGTTTGTAGAAGCTGACGCTGATGTCATTCTTTCAAATGACATTACTACTCCGCTTGCCATAGATGCGTTTGAAAAACACTCGGAAGGGAGAATAGCTTATCCGGAGAGAGTAGTTCTGGTGGCTGATCATTTTACACCCAATAAGGACATAAACTCTGCCGAGCAGGTAAAGAAAGTAAGAAATTTTGCAAAAAGCCACGGAGTTAAATTTTTTGACGCAGGCTGCGGTATAGAACATGTATTACTTACCGAGCAGGGTCTTGTTGTTCCTATGGATATTGTAATAGGAGCCGATTCTCACACCGTAACATATGGCGCCCTGGGAGCTCTTGCCAGCGGTATGGGCTCTACGGATATAGCCGCAGCCTGGGTTACCGGTAAGGCATGGTTTAAGGTTCCAGAGGCTGTGAAAATAGTACTCAAGGGACAACTTGGAGAGTATGTTTCGGGTAAAGATATAATTCTTTATCTTATAGGTCAGATTGGAGTTGACGGAGCTCTTTACAAAGGATTGGAGTTTACAGGCGATGCTTTGAGTGAGCTTTCTCTTGATTCTCGTTTTACTATTGCGAATATGACTGTGGAGTGCGGCGCCAAATACGGGATTATGGAAGTGGACGATAAAGTAATAGATTATACCGAAAAAAGAGCGCAGCGTCCGTACAGTCCGCCGCCTGCGGGATATTCGATAGAAACAGACAAAGATTTTGATGAAATTATGGAGATAGATTGTTCTCAGATTGATCCCCAGGTTGCTCTTCATGGTTCACCTGCAAATGCCCATTCTGTTAATGAAATTGAAAAGATAGGTATAGATCAGGTTGTCATAGGTTCCTGTACGAACGGACGCTGGGAGGATTATGTGCGCGCAGCAGAAATTATAAAAGGGAAAAAAGCTTCTCCGTCATTGAGGTTTATAGTGATACCTTCAACGGCATCTCTTTATTCACGTATGGTAAAAGAAGGGCTGGCTGAAGTATTTCTTGATGCGGGAGCGGTTATGTCTCCCCCGACCTGCGGGCCGTGTTTGGGAGGACATATGGGAATACTTGCATCCGGGGAGAAGGCACTTGCGACAACTAACCGGAATTTCACGGGACGGATGGGGCATAAAGATTCTGAAGTCTATCTCTGCAACCCTGAAGTTGCGGCGGCTTCGGCAGTTTCGGGATATATAATTTCGCCGGGGGAAATAAAATGAAATCTGAAAATGATAAGTTTATAATAAAAGGTAAGGCTTTTAAGTTTGGAGAGAATATAGATACGGATCAAATTATTCCTGCAAGATACCTTGATACATCTGATCCTGATGTGCTTGCCTGCCATGCCATGGCTGGTATAGACGAGGATTTTTCTAAAAAGATATCTCCCGGAGATATCATAGTAGCGGGGAGAAATTTTGGATGCGGATCTTCACGTGAACACGCTCCACTCTCAATTAAGGCAGCAGGAGTGGGAGCTGTTGTAGCGGAAAGTTTTGCCCGCATATTTTTTCGTAATGCCATAAATATAGGGCTTCCGATAATTGAGGTAAAGGATTTAACTGTACAATCGGGTGATGAGTTGGAGCTTGATTTGAAGAAGGGAAAACTTAAGAATCTAACTGCCGGCGGCAAATACTCATTTCCCTCTTTTCCCGGGTTTTTGCAGAGTATTATAAAAGCCGCCGGCCTT
>PWOI01000031.1 GCA_003557485.1 Elusimicrobiota bacterium
ATCCTTTCCTGTTCGGCATCTGTCAGAGTTTCGGGAATTTTTCTTTTGGCCATTTGCAATAGGTTTTATGCCCTTTTCGTGAATAGAACCCCATATTTACTATTATAGGGGGTTATTCACGAACAAATTAGAGTTTATTTATCAAATCCCGGAAGTCAAGTACTTTCGGGGGTTATTCACGGCTTTTGAAAATATCTATTTTCATGCGTTTTTTTAAACCGAAACCTCTTTATTATTTTCTTTAGGGGATTCAGGAAAACTTTTGATTAAAACCTCTTCAATAACAGTAGAAGCAACCTGAGCGGGGCTGACTTTAACTCCGGTCCGGCTCCACTTTTCAGCTATTTTGCTTAACTTTTTCCATTTATCATTTGAAAAACGCACCTTCCTAACCACTCCCGCTCCTTTAATTGTCGGCCGACCGCCCTTTGAGGAAAGCCGGGATTTTAAGTGATCTTCCAGTTCATCCAAAAAAGGCGGCGCATAGTAAGACGGAAGATGAATATCTTCTTCGCGAGTTGCACCTGTTATTTCTTTTATTTTTGATGATGTTATTTTTTTAGTCATCGGTCTCTCCTTTTTTTATTCCTTTAAATATCTATAAAATACATTTTTCCGTCTACAACAAATGCTGCGCTGTCCTGGGCCGTCTTTTTCCCGAATTCTTTAAGAAAATCGGATACTTTTTTTAAAGCCTCTTCAGTAAACTCTTTTTCTGTAATGAAAGAAGTTACCATTCGCGTTTTTTCTATCATTACATCTTCCCCAATATTACCCTCTGAATCTGCAATACGATACGAGCCTCTGGCCGGATATGAAGTAGCTCCTCTAAATAATTTCCCCTGTAAATTTAACGCTTTTGTCTCCCAGGGTCTAACATCAAATTCACTTCCGTTTTTATCTTTATTTGGCAAATATGAAATAAGTACATGGTCATAATCTAACGGGAACAGTTCTTTAATCCAATCTTTCCACATTATTGTTATCTCCTCTTTTGTTTAAGTTATAATACTTTCTGCACCGAAAGTCAAGGCTGTGTATCAAATTACCTGAATTTCCATAATGTAACAAACGGGCCATAATGTTGCGTTATTCATTTTAAACATAATCTTCCTCTGTATCAATTTCTTTGGCCAAGTACTCCGGAAAGAAGTCGGCCAGTTTCTTGTTTTCAAAGTAAACATCACACAAAAGTCGGTTATAGGATAATTTTATCGGATTCTTTAATTCAACCTCCTGATCTAAAAGCAGTTCTTTTAACCTGGCCGTCGTTTCATCAAATTTTGCTTCGCCCTTTTCCGGAGTATCGTAACCCAGGGGCCTGATCGTATGGCCTTTTTTGCCGTTCCATTTCCAGCCGGGTACAATTTTAAAGGTATCTCCATCTATTATTTCGATAACTTTAAATCTGTTTTCAAAAGCTATACTTTGATAATTTTCCGGAACCGGTTCTTTTGATTTTAAAAGATACCATACGGCTGCAGCAATTAAAATCGCTATAACTAAAATTATGATTATTGTAACTGTCATTTTTTATAAAATCGCTTTACGTAAAAACCCCTTACTAAAAACATATACAAAACAAAAACCTGCCATCCATCCCCCCTTGTATATTACAATACTCTTTCAGATACAACGATTTTAACCTTTCAATTTTCTTTATCGTCAATGTGAAAAACCTCTCGTCCTACCGAGTTGGATAACACCGTCCTACCGAGTTGGATAACATTATTTTAACCCCAATTTTGCCTGATTTTCATCCGAAAACTGGCTTGCCTTGAATTTAAATTCAGTGGCTTCCCGGTTGCTTGAAACATCTATCTTTCTGGCGCTTGTTCCAATCAGCTCTAAAAGATTATTATTATTAATTTCCTTAACTGACTTATAAACTCGATCACGAAACCGTTTAGCGTAATTATTTGATACTTTCCTGGGCCCCTGCAGCCGTTTTATTAGCTCTTCGCTGCTTATTACAACCTCTGTATTCGCATTTTTCTTATCATAAAAGGTTTCTCCAATCCATAATAATAACGGGGGCGTTAAAGCCTCTTCTGCTCGGTCAATGAAAGATAAAAATTTATTGCTGATTCGCTTTAATCTTACGGGGTCGTTTAAGGCTTCTTCCATTTCAGGACTTATTTCGATAATTACCCTGTCGTCTTCTGTCCGTTTAAATTCGGTAAAAGGACTGATCCCTCTTGAGCCGGAAGAAAGATCGTAATATTTGCCTACCACAAACCGCAGAGAGACCATCGGCTCATGGAGCCGGTCGAAATCCCTGTAAGCCCGCATGAGATAACGGCGCCGGCTGTCAAAATCCTTTTCATTAATTCCCATGACATCCTTTGCAAAATCATCAAAAGGAGTATCGATAATACGTTTTAAATGCACCCGGGTGCCTTCATCGTTCAACCAGACCATGGCCTCGCTTAATCCCCACATTAAAACCCTGGCCCGCTGGCGGGTCATTCCCCCGCCGGAGCGGGATATTTTTATCTTTCCCCCGTCAACGGGAATATCGATTATAACTTTCGGCCGTCTTGAAAAAAGAAGGGCCGCCGCTTCTCCGAAAACCCTGAGAAGGTCAAACGTAGTGCGCCTGCGAACAGATAACGGACCTTCTATCTTTTCTTGAGGAAAGGTTTCCAGTTTCTTAAAGAGCGAATCAAAATACTGTTCCCCCTTGTCCTGGCCCTTCTGCCGGTTGGGACTTGAGAGAAGTATTTTTTTAATCATATTCCCTGAAGCATTATACTGATCCATGAGCCTGCCGGCAGCTGAAAGATCTCTTTCGTTGGCTGTCCAGGACCGGCCGATATCATCCGCGGATTCCCCCCACCCTAAAAGATTTTCAATGAGGATCCAGTCATTGTTCTTGCGGACTTTTAAAAAAATATCCGCAAATTTATCCTGATAGTGTTTTTCTATTTCCGGAGATAAAAGTTTTGTGTAAAATTCTCCGAAATTTATGCGGTTCGAAGGAGAGAAATCCGAGTGGAGAAGTTCTACTTCCGGAGCCGGTGAATATTTATAATTCCGGGTGAAAGGCAGGCGGTATATTTGATTCAGGTTTGACCCTCCCGGGTCCCCTTCCAGTCTTTTTTTAAGAAGCCCTAGCATGCGGTTAAAAAGATCTTTTCTATGTTTCGGATCAGCCGGAAGAAATGACGGCTGAGGTCCCTTGTACCTTTCGTCGATAGGTAGAAATCCTTTGAAATTCCAGAGGACCTGGCAGTTCCCCGGGCTGGTTTGAATTATCGTTGAGACAGGGAAGGAAAAATTCGGAAGGACCATTCCTTTTGAAAGCATATCCTCTGAAAATAAATTTGCCGGAACATCATCTAAAAAAGCGCAGCCCAAGCCGGTAATGTCATCATGCTTGCGGGTATTTTTTACCAGCGCCGGAACGGAAAAGAAAACATTTAATTCAAGATCTTCGCTGAGCTTTAAAACTTTTTCGCAGAAAGAAGCGGTAAGATTTTTTGCGTAGACAGAATGGCCGTGCTGGAAATTTTCCTTAACCACCGCCATTTTTTTCAATGAAACTTTTACCGGCGGTCCCATGGGCTGCCCTGTTTTGCCGCTCTTTTTAAAAAAGAAAATTACGGCCTTGCCGCCGTTGATGTTGGCGTGGCCCACTAAAAATTTTCTGAGTTTTTCTGCCCTTTTAGAGGCTGTTTTTGTTTGAGTTTTTTCGCTCATTTATTTTCTGTCTTCCGGCAGGGGTTTAACTTTCTTGTCTTTGAAAAACTCCTCTAAAGCCGTATTAACAACTTCGGATTTACTATATCTTTCCCAATAAGCATAACCGTCGACTTTATCAGTAAGAGACTGTTTTAAATAATAAGTGTGTCTCTTAAAAACTTCTTGCGGTTCCTTTTTTTCCGGTTTGCTCTTTTCTTTTTTTCCCTTGGAAGGCTCGAATATATCTTTTTTTCCTAATGCCATAATTTTTTACTCCTTTTTATAACTTCTTTTACTAATTTTTTATACGCTTCTCCTCCGGTTGATGCGGGGGCGTAAGAAAAAATGGTTTTGCCGTAAGAAGGAGCTTCCGCAAGACTTACACAGACCCGCACTTCTGTCTTTAAAACCTTGTCTTTAAAATTTTTTCTTATTAAAGATAAACTGTCATTCGTAAGGTTTCGCCTGTAATCAACCATATTGGGAAGAATGCCCAGGATACGGAGATCCGGATTAAATTTCTCTTTAATGCGATTGATGGAATCGATGAGTTGCTTTAATCCTTCAAGGGACAGATAATCGCATAACACAGGAATGATTATTCCGTCTGAAGCGGCTAACGCATTGACAGAAAGTAAATCCAGGGACGGCGGACAATCCACTAAAATAAAATCGTAATCATTTTTAATAGGAGAAATGGCTTCTTTTAATACCATTTGATTATGAGAGACATCGGCCAGGTTGACAGAAGAGTTTGAAAGATCTATTTTCGCGGGGGCAAGAGACAGATTCTCTGTTGAAGTCGGGACAATTATATCGCTAATATGAACATTATCAATTAATACGTCGTACATCGATTTTTTTATTTCGGAAGGTTCAATTGCTAAAGAAAGAGTTGCATTGGATTGAGGTTCAATATCGATAACAAGAACTTTATAACCCTTTAAAGCTAATCCTGCTCCTACATTAATGGTAGCAGTTGTCTTACCGGTTCCACCTTTTTGATTAACAAAGCTTAATACTTTATTCATAATATTAATATGTAATAACCTCCTACAATTATTATTAACAATATAGGTAATAACTTTAATAAAAGAATATAAAATACAGTCTCAGATGTCAAGGGAGGGCGCTGTATCAATTGCCGGCAGTTGCCGGTACTTGATACCGAGTGAGGGAATCGCAGCTAAGCTGCGACAGCAATTCAATATCCTGAAAGGATATTTGAGTTGCTGCCGGAACGAGGGAACAGCGCGGCCGGAATACAAAAATAAGTTTGAATTCGGATCCCGGTGGTGGGCGGGTATGAGCGGAGAGAATGAAGCGGAATAATTCTGTGGTGAGCGCCGGGATAAGTTTTCCGGAAGAATGACGGAGATCTTATCCCGGGAAAAGCGAACGTATTTTCCGCCTGCCTTTTTGCAGCGGAAAACACAGAGTTATGCAGCGCAATGAACGCAGCTCATAAAAGCGAGCCCCGGGCGACAGCACGGCCGGCCGCCCGAAAGGGCGGACGGGGACATCCCCAGGCAGGGAAGGGAAAGTTAACATAACAGGGTTATGTTAAAGGCGTAAGTGTTTCGGCAAGGCAGTGTCTGATAAGACAGTCTTATCGGAAAGGAGGCTTTAGCGAAGGCAG
>PWOI01000010.1 GCA_003557485.1 Elusimicrobiota bacterium
CGCCAGGTTATCCGCCGACACCCCGCGGGGGACAAAATTAGAAAGAGTATCTGTAGCTATTACAACCCCCGCCGCATGCACAGAGGGCTGTCTCTTCACTCCTTCTATTTTTTTCGCCATATCCAGAACCTGCTTAACGGCACTGTCAGAAAGATACTCTTTACGGAGCGCATCAATTTCCTGCAGCGCGCGGTGCACGGTCAGTTCCGGGGGAATCATTTTGGCTATTTTATCGGCTGTTTTCAGAGGCAGAGAAAGGACTCTCGCCACATCCCTGACCGCAGCCCGGGCTTTGAGAGTCGAAAAGGTACATATCTGGCCTACTCTGTCCCGGCCGTATTTATCTTTAACATATTCTATAACGCGGTCGCGGCCGTCATCGGCAAAATCTATATCAAGATCAGGCATTGTCCTGCGGTCAGGATTAAGAAACCTTTCAAAAAGCAGGTTATATTTAAGAGGGTCAAGGTCTGTTATATTAAGAAGGTACGATACTATACTTCCCGCCCCGCTGCCGCGGCCCGGGCCAACGGGTATACCTTTTCTCCGGGCAAAATCAACAAAATCGCAGCATATAAGGAAATAACCGGCGTAGCCCAGCGAATTTATAACATCCAGTTCCATTTTGAGGCGCTCATTAACTTCCGCCGTCTCCTTGCCGTATCTTTTAGGTATACCTTCCCGCGTCTTCACTTCAAGATAGTCCTGTTTGGTCATATCGGCAGGAACTTCATAATCGGGCAGGTGATCTACTCCGAATTCAATTTTTAGATTGCACATCTCAGTTATTTTCATAGTATTTTTAAGCGCGGAGGGGACATGTGAAAAAATCTGCTGCATCTCTTCAGCGGACTTCAGGTAATATTCGTCCTTATTAAACTTCATATGTGTCGGGTCTTCTATGGTTTTTCTTGTTCCGACACACATAAGTATTTCCTGAGCATAGGCATCTTCGCGTTCTATATAATGACAGTCGTTGGTTGCCACACAGCCAATACCTGTTTCCTTTGAAATCTCAATAAGCCCGTTATTAACCTTTTTTTGTTCTTTAAGGCCTGTATCCATAAGCTCCAGGTAAAAGTTTTCTTTTCCGAATATAGAGGCATACATTTCAGCCTCCTCCAGAGCTCTTTTATAACGCCCCGTCAGTATAAGGCGGGATATTTTTCCCTGAATACATCCGGAGAGAGCAACTACTTCGTTTTTATGTTTTTTAATAGAATCATCATCTATTCTTGGTTTGCGGTAGAAACCGTCTGCATAAGCGGTTTCATTAAGCTTCATAAGGTTAATATATCCTTCTCTGCTTTTAGCGAGAAGCGTCATATGGTAAATCTGTGCGGCCTGCTTATCCTTTTTCATACGGGAACCCGATGCCACATAAAACTCACAACCGATTATCGGTTTTATACCGTTTTCCATGCACTCTCTGTAGAATTTTACGGCACCGCACATATTACCGTGATCGGTAATGGCAAGCGCCGGCATACGGAGCCGGGAAGCTTTTTCAACGAGAGGAGGAATACGGCAGGCCCCGTCGAGAAAAGAGTAATCCGTGTGAAGATGAAGGTGCGTAAAGTTAGAATGCTTCATAACGCCTTTATTTTATGTATTAGCCGCTCAATGTCAACTTAATTCATTTAAGCAAACTTTTAACTTTACTCATAAAATTTTCAATAGTAAAAGGCTTTGAAAGATATGAATCGGCGCCGGTGGTGAGGGCTTTTTTCTCAGTTTCTTTATCGTCGTACGCAGTTATCGCAAGAATTCCTGTACCGTTTCCCTTTTTTATGGTCTCAATTACTTTATAGCCGTCCATTCCTGGAAGCCGCAAGTCAAGTATAACCAGATCGGGATTAAAGGAAACCAGTTTTTGACCTGCCTCAAAACCATCGGCTGCCGTAGCCAGCTTGTAATCCGAAGGCAAACGCTTAAGCGCCTGGGTTATAAGGCTCAGAATATTAGGATCATCGTCTACAACAAGGATTTTTGCGCCGTTTTCATCCCGCAGTTCCGGAGGAAGAGGCATTGAATATTTTTCCATAAACTCACGGAGCTCTTTTTTTCGCCCCCGCCTGTGGCCGCCGGCTGTTTTGTAGGCATTCATTTTTCCCTGCTCAATCCAGTTTATAACAGTAGTCAGGTCTACACCGCAAAAATCGCCTACCTCTTTTGTTGTGAAAACCTTCTTTTCCCGCATTTTTTTTCTACCCATTTCAGCTGCGCTCCTTTTGCACGTATCTTCTCTCAAAACTTTCCATCATTTTATTAAGGGATCTTTCTACGTCATGAAACTCATCATCCCCGCGTATTTTAAACCTGAAACCCAGGTCAGGATTTTCCGAAACTCTTCTGGCATCCGCTTCAATTCTGTAGACAGGGCCTGCCATTTTATGTGTAACATAAATGGACAGAACTGCCACAGCTACAGCATAGAAAAACCCAAAGACAAGTAAATGAGTCTGAAGCATACGGATTTCCAGCCCTATCCTGTCTGAAAGTATGTACGGTAAAATTTCATTGAGAGTTTTTAATGTATATAATTGCGTAATGGCAAGAAGAAGCAACAGCACAGTAAAAATTATTACAGCATATTTAATCTGAACCTTTTTTGAAAGGTACTTTTTTCTTCTTTTCTTTTTTATTTTATCCATCTTTTTCTCCTATTGTAAATATTCTCTTGCCTGCCTTCTGTAGTGTCCTTTTTCAAGCAGCCACATCCACTGTTGCCTGGCCTTTACTTTGAAGTCCGATTTCCCGGTATCTGCGTAAAGCTCCTCTAAAGCAAGGGCCAGATGATAGCGGGCTTCTGGAAATACGGGAAATTTTTCCATAGCCGCAGTGTATGCGTCCACAGCCAGGCCAAGCTGTCCTATCTCTTCATATATATGCCCAAGCTTTATATATACTTCCTCTTTCTCAGGAAATTTCTTAACAGCTTCGTGAAGGACATCCCTGGCCCATTCATACTTACCTTGCTCTTTTAATTCTTCTGCAAGAACAAGAAAATCTTCATATTCAACAGGATATACTTTCAGCAAGGTAAAGTTTCCCGGTAAGGGGCCTTTATCTACAAGTATCCTGTCCTCTATAAACGGACACTGCCTCCAGTGCTCCCTTGAAAGCAGATACCTGTAGTGATAAAAACCCGGACGCAGCTTAAGGGTAATAGTCCAGTGCCTCTCTGAAACTTTCATCATGGGAAGCCTCACTATATCACTGCCGCCGCGAAAGTTACCCACAATTTCAACCACATCTCCTTCCCAGTAAAAATTAAATCCAAGGTTCCTACGGGGAATACCGGCACTGGCGAACGAGCATAAAAACACTATCAGGATTGTTGTGATTATCCAGTTTTTTTGTTCTATCTTCATATATTTTCTCCGGTTCATCTTTCCGTAATACTTTCTATTCTTTCAATCATATTAAGAGCCTGCGCATGGCCGCTGTCTATTTCAACTATCTTTTTAAAGGCCTCAAGCGCACGCCTGTAATCCTCTTCAAGAAAAAGATTTATTCCCTCTGTGTAATATTCATTTACAAGGTTTTCGTAAACCCGGGAAAGCATCTGCGAAGCAGCCGGCCTGTCTTCAAGAGAGAGCGCCCTCTTTAGAAGTTCCGCCGACTCAACGTAATCTCCCCTGCCGGACAACTCTCCTGCCTGCGCAATAAGTCCGTCAACATACTCCGCTTTCCTGCCGGCAAGTTCTTCAAGTTTTTCGGAAGTACGGCTCTTTATCTCTATAATTTCCTCCCAGCCCCGGTCATCCAGGGCAAGGACAGCGCTGAAATAATCAAGCGCCTCCTCAAAATTACCCCTGTCAAGATTGTTGACTCCGCCCAGGTACTGCCTGCGGGCCTGCCTTTCAAGGGTTCTTTTCTCTCTCCTGAGTTTCCGCGCTTCATCTCTTCTCAAGCGCGCTTCCTCAAGTTCACGGTCCAGGCGTATTGCACGCGACAGAAGCCCTATAGCACGGTCAAAATCCCCGGCTGACATATACTCAATCGCTTCCGAGACCAGAACCCTGGCGCGATCACGGTCCTCTTGAGTTATCTCCCTTGATATTATCCCTCCGAATTTAACAGATATCCCCGCACGGTGCGTACCGTACGTACCCCTTATACCGGCAAGGGGATAGGTAAAAGAATAGTCCAGGCGGAATATCCCTCTATCCCTTAAAGAAGCTCCAACGGCTATATCCCTGTACTGGCGGCTTCCAAGCGCAAGCCCTCCCCTGACAGAGGCAATATCCGAAAAATCTTTCTGAACTCCAAGCGCAAAATTAATGTCCCTTTCCCGGAAGGAAATATCACTTAAAAAAGTCATGGTTTCACTACAGTACCTTAATCCCGCCCGGCCGGTCAGCGGAACCCTGTCGGTATCATCATCTGACAGAGCCATATCAGGAACCAATATGTTATTGAGTGCTCCGCCGGCTGTTAAACTATCGCTTATCTCATAGAGAACACCTATGTCCGGAGTAAACCCCGTTACCGAATAACCTCCGGCAAACACCGGGTTAACCTCATCGGAAACCTGGCCTGTCTGGAGGTTGACACTGCTGCTGGTGTAAGCGGTGGAGCCATATTCTTTTCTCAGAAGCTTCAAAGTGACTCCGCCGTAAAACCTTTCTGCAACCTCTCCGGCAAAACCCAGGTAAAAAGTATTTTCGGAGTAATAGTTAGTCAAACTGAAATTCTGCCAGCCTGCGCCGGCGGAATACCTTCGCCCCACGGGCAGCGCCGCCCCCACAAAACCTTCGCCCAGCACAGAACCATCGGTAAGTCCCATAAAAAGCCTGCTGTAAGATGAAGACAACTCTGCCTCACGCACCAGCGCAAGGCCGGCCGGGTTGTAGTAGAGAGACTCCGGTGAAGGAAACCCGGCAGCATAAGCGCCCGCAAACCCCGCCGCACGGACACCCAGGGGCGTATCCTCAAAATGACTGTAAGCAGAAACGGAAAGAGAAAGAGAGAAGACAGCCGCTATCAGCAGTTTTTTAAGTGTTGAACGCATCATCTTGCCACCACCACCGTACCGTTAACTATCCTGCTCTCAGATCCGCTGACCTCTATCTGGTATATGTAAACACCTCCGGAAACATAGCGGCCGCTGCTGTCTTTACCGTCCCAGACCAGGGACCCGGACCTGTCACCTACAGTAGCGGTGCCGCCTTTCTCCATCTCGGCCACCAATGCGCCCCTTAGATCGTAAATCTTGCCGGAAAC
>PWOI01000085.1 GCA_003557485.1 Elusimicrobiota bacterium
ATCTCCTTCATCATCCAGCCTCACCTCGCCTCCGGTCGCGGTAAGTTCCTCCAGGCGCCGGAGGGAACTGTTAAGCATGTTCCGGCTGAATCTGAGACGGTTGTGATTATCGTTGGTTGCTGTCCCGTCCTTATCTGTTCCCCTGACCGTCAGCGTATAAGTCATGTTCTCTTCAAGAACATCGTTAGATATGGTGAACTGCCAGCGCTGGGCGGTAATAGTCGTTATATTTACAACAGCAGTTTCAGAAACCCCGGGACCGGAATACACGACCTGCGGGGCCCCGTCCATAACCTTGTTTGCCCGGGCCGTAAATAAAACAGATGATGTTTCTACCCTGTATGACAGGTGATAGTTCGGTTCCAGGTTTTGCAGACGGAAATTATAACCCGAAAGCGGGCCCCCTGCCTCATGCTCTATTGAAAACCTTTCATACCCGGGGACTATAAGCCAGGTCCTGTAGGTATGTCCTGCAATAAGCCCGTCTATATAATACATACCTTCGGAATCAGTCTCGTCTTCATATAAAGCCGGAATATCGCCTCTTTCGGTTATATTGTAGGCAACAATTTCAGCCCCGGCGTCGTAGGGAATACCGGGTGTACCGAAACTGGGAAAACGGACATACACATAACCCCACATCACCTCGGGTGCGGCACGCAACGTTATATCCCGCCTGTACTGTCTGCGTTCTCTCACTTCCTGCCTGAGGGCAAGGCGTTCGTAACCGGATACAGACACATAAAGATAGTAGAGACCTCTTGCAATATCGTTTATTCGAACCTCTCCGGCGGAATTGGCAACATAATCAGCCTCAAAATCCGGCCCTCTCACGCTGACGGCAGCGCCGGATACGGGAACTCCGCCGGTAGTCTTAAGTACCGCGTAAATTGAAGCCCTCTCAACTTCCTCGATTATCGTCTCGGCGTCAAAATCAACATTCAGCGCAACAACCGACCCGCCTGTCAGAGACACATTCCTTACAACCCTGGGATAATTAGGACTGTGAAATACGGCCGTGTAATTGCCGTCCCCGAGAAACCTGAAGCGGAAAGAGGATCCTTCACCGGCAACCATTTCGTTTACTTTCTCTAAATTTCCGTCATTAATATAACCAGCCAGATTACTTTCCCATTCTGCATCTACATCAAACGGCATATTAAGAGCCACCCCGGCAAGCCGTCCGAAAGAATCGTACAACATAACGGTAGGAACAAGTTTCTCTATCTGGCCGAAACTTGCCTTTATGGCCTGAAGGTCTTCTTCGGTAATCAGTCTGCTGCCGCTTACAGAACCTTCCAGCGCAGCAGTGCCTAACTGGGCATCGGGAAGATGAATTTCCTGAACTAATAACCCGTCAGTATCTTTTACAGCGCGGGAGTGGTCTATGTTTACACCGCGACGCTGCGAATGGAATATAATGCTCATATCTTTAGGTCCCGAATCTCCGTCAAAATCCGGCTCAATATATGCGCCCAGGTACAGGTCATAGTCTCCGGGCGGCACTTTCATATCGCTCCACCAGCCGCCTTCAACAAAAGGATCATAACCGAAGCCCACATCCATAAGATCCGTATTAAAAAGAAGTTCTCTAAGCCTCCCGGCGGTCAGTTGCGTGCCGCTCACCATCCCCATTATGCCTATACCCCCTCTTTCGTCATCCCGGTCATCTTCAGTACCGTCACCGTTAGCCGGTTCGGTACTTCGCCAGTAATAATAGTAATCCTTAACTTCATCTTCGTCCCCGCCAAGATTGACTACTATTTCAGAAGAAGGCCTTACAAGTATGCCGTCGCGAAGGCGAAGCGTCACTTCAAGAGGTTCTTCCGACACCCTTACCTCAACCTGACGCCGGGCCTCTGCCCAGCCCCGTTTTCTTTCTATTTTCCTTTTAAAGTTTTCAATCCCTTCTTTATCTTCCCCCCATTTTTCGTCTACTTCAATCCAGTAACCAGTATGAGTTTTCAAATCGCAGAGCCCCGGCATAAGTCCGCCTATAAAAAAGCTTCCGTCATCACGCACATGAGCGTAGCCGTCGGCATCAGAGCCCACACCTCTAGCCCTTACTTCAATATTGGGCTCTATCTGGTACCAGTCTGTCGTACCTACAGGGCCAAATGCTCTCTTTACAGGCCTGAATACAGACCCGTCCGGCATAAGTATCTGCCCGGAAATCTGCCCTCCGGGAACAAGTTCAATATCCGGAAGAGTTTTTGTAGTTGTATCTTCGTCACGGAAATCTATACTGTCCAAAGCATCCCAAAGCCCCGCCGTCCATTTAACCGCAAATTCCCGGGAAATGATTTCCATCTCGTAGAGTTTGCCGTCCTCAACCACTATATCATAGTCAATGCGGCCGCTTCCGGTTACTGAATGCAGAGCGCTGGCCGGATTGTATTCTCCTTCATAAACAATTACAAGTTTTTCTGCTTCCTCAAAATTGACTTCAGTACCCCAGCAGATTAACTGGTTCCCGTTTTCATCGTAAAGGATATACGGTTTTTCTGAAATTTCTGTTGTCGTTCCTTCAATTTTCACCGATTCTATATTCCATTCATCCTTAACCCAGTTTTCCAACCTGACATAGTAGTAGCTGTCAGTTTCATAGTGGAGAGTTACTGTTTCTGTAGACCGAATCATTTCATGTTTTGCCCTTTCTCTCAGTATGATACTGACAGGACTTTTAGGAAATATTTCGTAGCCCTCGTCCAGGACTATGTTTCCGCTCACGGTTGCCGTTGTGAGCATAATTTTTGGCGTTATATTTACGTTTACTGTGTCTTCGGAAATAACCGCGGCGCTTGCCGAGTAAACCGTAAAAGAGCTTGTATATACGGTAATCCTCCTGTCGTCACCGTTATATACATGATACCATCCTTCATCATCATCTAACGTATCCTCAATACGGTTGGGGCCGCGGTTATAGATAAATTCCCCTTCCGAGAATCGGGTCCATACCCCCAGGATATAGTTCCCGGGCTCAAGACCGTCAATACTGAAAGTGCCGTCCGTATTAATACGCGTATTAGCCCAGCTGTGAGGATAATTTCTAGTATAGTTTACCGGATCGGAGTCTCCAACACACCATCTTCCCCAGTCCCCGTGCACATAAACATCTCCGTCAGGAACCGGGTTGCCGCCCAGACGGACATCTCCTTCTATGAACCCCCTTGCCTCCGCAAGTTCAAAGTCTTTTTTAGTAGTACCAAAGTCTGTATAGGGGACATAGATGGAAGTCTTTATTCCCGCATACCCCGATTTTCTAAGTTCAAAGGTGAAGGTTGAATTGACAAGGTCACTGGGAGGATAGTTGGTATATATTCGGTATGTTCCGTCCGACCGGCTCCTGAGGTCATAATGCTCCCATACACCGTGTTCGCTTTCAGCGTAGGCATAAATATGCACATCCGGCAGCCTGGCCCCGGCAGTGCTTCTCACCACGCCCCATATTATAGCATCGTCTTCTCCCTCGTATCTGTCAGGAACAGAGGCATCTTCAGAAGTAAAATCAAAATGGCCCGCGTCCAGTACAGATTCATCATCAAAATCCACCACAGTGTATTCAACCGTTGACTCCACTACTAGGTACATCTGGGGCGAATAAAGGCCAACCCGGTAGGCAGCTGTAGTTATGGGAACATTATAAAAAGTTATTGTCCCCGTTGAGCGGTCCATCCCGGCCAGCCCTGTAATTATTTCTTCTGAACCCGAGTCAGGCGTAATCCTCACTTCACCTAAAATTAGTGTAGGAACATAACTTTCATATACTGTCACGTCCGCTACAACTTTTCCATATTTCTGACCGGACTCGTGGTTAAGTCCTATCTCTATATATTTCCATCCGTAAAAAATATCGTGTGTGCTCTCTTCCATATCAACCTGCTGGTCAAGTGTGGGAAAATAGTCCTGGGCTGTCGCAACTACTTTATAGTTCCGGTCTCTGGTAACATACACCAGATGCTCATCTTCTTCCCCGGTATAAAAAATATGCGAGTGCTTCGAATCAATTTCGTTTCTGGTGTCCAGGGCTACAATAGCCGCCTGCGCGCCGGAAATCGGGGTTCCGCCGTCCGTTACTGCCAATGCGATTTCAGAATAAGGGAACCTTGGACCTTCCGGGCTGTCATTCATAAAATTCCAGCCGTATTCACTCATTATCTGATTTCTTCTCTCAGAGGGCAGCCCGTAACTGAACTTTGCTCCCCACCCGGGATGAAAGTTTACGCCATGCTGAAGCTCAAGCCGGCCCCATCTTATAAGCAGCCAGTCGTAATTTTCCCTGGAGAGTCCTTCCCTGCCGGACAGAAACCCCGCAAAATCACCTACATTTGATACATCCCAGTTGCTTATATCCTGGTCAAATTCATAGGCAGCAGAGAACATATTAGACATATTCGTAACGCTTGAAACATCCCAGCCGCCTATGTCCTGGTTGAAACTATTCGCCCAGGCAAACATCCACATCATATACTCAACATTTGAGACATTCCAGGGGCTTATGTCCCGGTCAAAGGATTGAGCATTCCTGAACATGTTAGACATATTCTTAACACCGGATACATCCCAGCCGCCTATATCCCGGTTGAAACTTTCGGCACCATTAAACATATTGGACATATTAGTTACATTGGAAACATCCCAGTTGCTTATATCCTGGTTGAAATTTGACGCGTAATGAAACATTCCCGACATATCAGTAACACTTGAAGAAACTACGTCAAAGAAATCGGCAGCCGTAAACGACGAAAGATCAATTCCATTGAACATATTCCTTGCGCTTGTAATGCCGGTGACACCGGGAGAGACAGGAGTCAGTATATCCAGCAGTGAATGGGGTGATGTATTCGCTCCCGGTTCTCCGCCAAAACTAATCATATTCGCGGATCCCCTGAGCCTTACGGTATGAGTGCTCGGTTCTGCCGAATCATCATACTGGAGAACAAGGCATCCGTCATCGTCTATCCAGATATTCCCGCTTGTATCGCCCGGGAATTGTCTGACGCCCCAACCGTCATCCAGGTCAATAAATATATCCGGGTCGTCCACTATAAACCTGAAACGCCTAAGATATCCTTCATCACCTTCCCCGGCCGGTATTTCAACAAGAAAATCAAAAGTAGGGGGAACCGGACCGACATTGAAAGATCGGAAGA